>JBOFGW010000038.1:0-1624 GCA_051649325.1 Burkholderiaceae bacterium
ATTCGTCTGGCCATTGGCGAAGCCCAGCGCATCGCCGGGGCGGCAGAGCGCATGCGAGCCCTACCCGATGTGGCCGCAAAATACCGTGAAATGGCTGGTTCTGAGCTTGCCAAAGCTGACAGGATTGCGAACTACGGTGACGAGCAAACCAAGGCTTACTACGCGCAGCAAGTCAAAACCCTGCTTGACGAATCCCCCGACACGCTGGTAACTCTACCGGGCAGCGACACGCCCATGACGACGGCAAAAGCCTTAGAGCTTGCCCAGCGCGATGCCGATGAAGTCCGATTCGATGCTGACCTGGTAAAAGCCGCCGCCGAGTGCGCGCTTATGAATGCTCTATGAGAGCCGCCGCAATGCCAATCAAGCCGATGGCGAAGCAGCCCAGCCCAAACCACGCCCAGAATTTCAGCGCCGCCTTGAGCGAGCACCAGCTACCAGCAGCCAGCGCCGTGGGCAAAACAATCATGGCTGCGCACACCAAAAACGCCACAAAATAAGGGGTCATGCACCATGTTACCAAAGTGCGCCAGTGCGGTTCAGGCCGCTGCCGCCAAAGCTGGAAAGCCCAATGTCAGCGCGAGCAAGTTGGCAGAGATTGAAGCCGCCATGAAAGACAAGATGCGCGCCATGGCAACCGGCGCAAACCGCGACCAATGGCTGTCGATGACGCAAAACGAGCGCACGCACGCGGCGATGACCGATGTGATGGCTGACATTGAGGCGGCAGCGCAGCGCAAGGTAGATAACGCCCGGCGCCAGATTGTGGCCCAGGCGCAGACTCGCAACCGAGTTGCTCTGGTGAAAGGCGCAACCAAAGACGGTACAACGCTGGACGCCTACATGCGGGACATGACCAATTCAGACCTGTACGTGCGCGCCATCAGCAAAGAAATGAGCGGCAAGTTGCACGAGCTGATTGAAGCGGCTGGCGACATGGATGGCGCTGGCGTCGGGCGCAAGGTTCTCGGGGCCGTTTTTGATGTAGAAAACCCAGCCATGACGCGCGACCTGGTGCGTGAGGTGTACGCCGGGGCAGATGGTTCCACGGGAAACAAAACCGCGCAGGTGGCCGCCAAGGCATGGTTAGACATCATTGAGGGTGCGCGAACTCGCTTCAACCGCGCAGGCGGGGACGTTGGCAAGCTGGACTACGGCTACATCCCGCGTGCCTGGAACACCGGAGCGGTGCGCAAAGCGGGCGCTGACGGCTTTGCTGACGCCATGATGCCGCACGTCAATCGCAGCCGCTACGTTGACGACAAGGGCGATTACTTGAGCGACGACGCAATGCGCGACTTTCTGCGCGGAGCCTGGGACACCCTGAGCACCGAAGGCATCAACAAACTGAACCCTGGTGACTACCGTGGCGCTGGTAAGCGCGCCAACCGTGGCAGCGAGAGCCGAACCATACATTTGCGCGACGGCGATGCAGAGCTTGCGGTTATGCAGGCTTTTGGCCGTGGCAGCGTGTACGAGGGCATGATGGGACACATTGATGGCATCAGCCGCAGCATTGGTCTGGTGGAGCGGTACGGCCCCGACGCCACGGCCACCAACAGCCTGATGCTGGCAGAGATTGAAAGCAAAACCGGGCGCAGCATCAGCGAGTTATCCACAGGTT
>JBOFGW010000039.1:0-3519 GCA_051649325.1 Burkholderiaceae bacterium
TGGTCAGAAACCACGCCGATGGAGCGCAGCCGCGTGCTGCTCAAACTCGCTGACGCAATCGAAGCCCGCGGTGAGGAGTTTGCGCGCGTGGAGTCGCTCAACTGCGGCAAGCCGTTTGCGCGCGCCCTGGGCGATGAAATTCCAGCGGTAGCGGACTGTTACCGCTACTTTGCCGGCGCCGCACGCTGCATGAGCGGCACGCTGGCCAACGAATACCTGCCCGGCCACACCAGCATGATCCGGCGCGACCCGGTGGGCGTGATCGGCTCAATTGCGCCGTGGAATTATCCGCTGTTGATGGCGGCGTGGAAGATTGCACCGGCCCTCGCCGCGGGCAACACGGTGGTGATCAAACCTTCTGAGCAAACGCCGCTGTCTACGCTCTTGCTCGCCAAAGTGGCGGCGGAGATTTTCCCCAAAGGCGTGCTCAGCGTGATCTGCGGGCGCGGCCAGACCGTGGGCCAGCCGCTGGTGGAGCATCCCAAAGTGGCGATGGTCTCGCTCACGGGCGATGTAGCCACCGGCCGCAAGATTTTGCAGGCCGCCACCGGCACGCTTAAGCGCACGCATCTGGAGCTGGGCGGCAAGGCGCCGGTGATTGTGTTTGACGATGCAGACATCAATGCCGTGGTGGAAGGCATTCGCACCTTTGGTTACTACAACGCCGGGCAGGACTGTACCGCGGCTTGCCGCTTGTACGCCGGCGCCAAGGTGTATGACAAGCTGGTGGCGGATTTGTCCAGCGCCGTCAAAACCATTAAAGCCGGCCTGCAGGACGATGAAGCCAGCGAAATCGGCCCGCTGATTTCAGACCGGCAGCGCAACCGCGTGGCCAGTTTTGTGGAGCGTGCGCAAATGGCTGGCCACATGGAGATCACCGCCGGCGGCAAGGTGCGTGCAGGCGCAGGCTTTTTTTATGAGCCCACCGTGATTGCCGGCGCGCGGCAAGAAGACGAAATCGTGCGCCGCGAAGTGTTTGGGCCGGTGGTGAGCGTGACGCGCTTTTCAGACCCCGATCAAGCGATTGCCTGGGCCAACGATTCTGATTACGGCCTGGCCTCGAGCGTGTGGACGCAGGACGTCAGCAAGGCGATGAAGGTCGCCAAAAAACTGCAATACGGCTGCACCTGGATCAACACCCACTTCATGCTCGTAAATGAAATGCCGCACGGCGGCATGAAGTCATCCGGCTACGGCAAAGACATGAGCATGTATGCGCTGGAGGACTACACCGTGGCGCGGCACATCATGGTGAAAATCTAAAAGCGAACACGCAATGAATATGCGCCTTTTGAGCCATTTTTGGCTCAAAAGGCGCGCAAATATTTGTTTGAGCGCAGGGAACTCGCGCTTGCAAGCGCTCGCCGTTCACGCAGCGGCAGGCAGTGCCTGCCGAAACCCTGCGTTCACCATAGATATTGCGTACTGCTCGTTGAATCTTTAAGCTTTTTTGGTATACCCGCTGCACCAACCCTTAGCCGCGACTTGCTTGCCGGGGAACAGCGCGCAGCCGCCGGATTCTGAGCCTGCCGCGCCGGTGTAGAGCGTGCAATTGGCGCAGTTTTGGCCTGCGGCAAAGTTGGGGTACTTGGCCTTGTCTACGTTGGCAGCGTCGGCCTTGTAGCCCAGCGCCATGGCCTGCGGATCCTTTTCATCCACCATCGGGCCGGTGGCAGCGGCGGCGGGCGCAGGTGCAGCAGCGGGCGCTGCAGGGGCAGGGGCTGGCGCTGCGGGCGGTGGCGCTGCAGGTGCTGGAGCGGCGGCCACAGGCGCGGGTGCCTCGGCAGGTTTTTGTCCGCAGGCGGCCAGTAGCGCGGCAGCGCTCGCAACGGGAACGATCTGAATGAACTGACGGCGTGTTTTCATGCGTGCTCCTTGGAATAACGGTGTTTCACAGGAAGAGTTCTTATGCGCCCGCCGATGCGCCGGCGGACTTGACTGCGGGCCGTAGTGTAGAGCGGATTACCGGGTGGTAACACCCTGCTTACATAATGTAACTACGCAATATCCATGCGAGTTTTGGGGCAAAAATGGCTCAAAAAGCGCATGGATATTGCGTAGAAGCACTTGGATGCTTGCTAATTTGATTGCTACACATTCAAATGCCAGGCTGTGCAAGTTATCGCGCTGCGTGATCAACGTGCTGTCGTCCCGGCGCAGGCCGGGACCCAGTTTGATCGTGAGCTACGGTTCGTGGGAAAACTGGCTCCCGGCCTGCGCCGGGATGACAGCATTTTTAAGTGTCGCGACGACTCACTACAAAAGTCATCCCACCGGTTTGAACCCCCGCGGCTGCTCGCGGCTCACCTCAATAAACTCCGCCAGCGTGGCGGAAATGCCTGTGCCGCGCCGCCACACCAAACCAATATCGACTGTGGGCAGTTCTTCGCGCAGGTTGCGCACGTCTACATGTTCAGCATCCAGCGTCCAGGCGCGGTAGAGAAAATCCGGCAGCACGGCAATGCCCGCGCCCGATCCCACCAGCGAGCGCACGGCTTCCAGCGAGGTGGTCTTGAGCATGCTGGCGGGCTTGAGCGCGTAGCGGCCCCACATGCGGCGGATCAGTTCATCAATGCCGTCTGCGCGCAGCACAATTTGTTTTTGCGCCGCGCACTGCGCCAGCGCCACATCGTCCTGCGCGGCGAGCGGATGGTCCGCCGCCAGCCAGACACGCAGCGGCGAGCGCACGAGTGTTTCAGCCACAAGCGCCTGGCGTTCTTCCAGTGTGTTGCTCACCATGATGGCGGCATCCACCTCGCCATTGATCAGCAAGTGCTCCAAAAAGCCCGGCGCATCCTCCACTACCTGCACCTCCACCTGCGGGCAGTTGCGGCGAAAGCGGCGCAGCAGCTCGCTCAAGTAGTAGCCCGCCACAAGACTGGTTACGCCGATGGTGAGCGTGCCGGACAGCGCCTCGGTCTCTGTGCGCTCCATGTGCGTGGCGTCCGCCACGGCAGCGATGACCTTGCGTGCGCGCACCAGAAAGCGGTGGCCCTCGGGCGTGAGCGTCATCCCTCGCGGGCTGCGCTCAAACAGCGCGATGCCCAGCGTGTCTTCCAGCTCCAGAATTGACTTGGTAATGGCCGACTGCGCGATCGACAGCATCCGCGATGCGGATGCGGTAGAGTTCGATTCTGCAACCGCAATGAAGTACTTGAACTGCCGCAGTGTGACGTTTTGGGCCATGGATTTGAGCGAAATTCAGTCAAATGTAGCCGGGTTGAATTGGTTAGACCAAGTTGCTTGGAACGAGCAAGGCCTCGTGCCGGCCATCGCGCAAGAGGTTTTGACCGGCAAGGTGCTGATGGTGGCCTGGATGGACCGCGCCGCACTGGCGGAAACGGCGGCTACAGGGCGGGCGGTGTATTTTTCGCGCTCGCGCGGCAAGCTGTGGCGCAAGGGCGAAGAAAGCGGCAACGTGCAACTGGTCAAAGAGCTGCGGCTGGACTGCGAGGGCGATGTGATTTTGCTCAAAGTCACGCAGCAAGGTGGCATTGCCTGCCCCACAGGGCGCGAGGC
>JBOFGW010000040.1:0-6809 GCA_051649325.1 Burkholderiaceae bacterium
GGCCGCTATGGTCGTGGAGGCGATGGACTTTGTCCTTGGGTTTGGCGGTGCGGCAGTCAAGATCGGTCAGGGGCACAGAGACAGTCTTTCAAATAAGGGAATCATCCAGCAAAATCGACGGGGGAAAAGTGATGCCCCACCATGAAGAAAGCGTATGCCCCAACTCTGTCGCGGGCAAGCAGCGGATGTTGGCGAACACCAGCGAACACTAGCGGAAAAAGAAAAACCCGCAAGAGGCAGTGCTCATGCGGGTTTTGAAGGACTAATGGGACAAATTACTGTGGATTTTCAGGCAGTTAGAAATGCTGAAAATCTTTATGTTGGCGGAGAGGGAGGGATTCGAACCCTCGGTACGCTTGCGCGTACGCCTGATTTCGAGTCAGGTACATTCGACCACTCTGCCACCTCTCCGGTTGCGAGTTGATAAATTGCATTGTAGCAAAGCGGTGTAATCAAACGGCGTCTTCACGCACTGAATCATGATGTCTTTTAATCTGTCCCGACGCGCTTTCCTTGCCAGCTCTGCCATGCTGCTTGCGGGCTGCGACAACGTGCTGCGTACCGGTCATCCGCCTCGCTGGGA
Source organism: Burkholderiaceae bacterium (assembly GCA_051649325.1). Classification (GTDB taxonomy): domain Bacteria; phylum Pseudomonadota; class Gammaproteobacteria; order Burkholderiales; family Burkholderiaceae_C; genus JBJOQV01. The sequence goes on from JBOFGW010000040.1 coordinate 584, forward strand.
GGCTGGGCGTTTGCCATCGGCGCCGCGGCTTGCACTGGTGCTGGGCGGCGGCGGGCCGCGTGGGTACGCGCATGTGGGTGTGGTGGATGCGCTTGAGTCAGCCGGCATCAAGGCGGATGTGATTGTGGGTTCGAGCATTGGCGCAGTGATCGGCGCGTTGATGGGTGCGGGCGTGAGCGCACAGAACATCAACGCGCTGGCGCGCAATGTGTCGCCGACGACCTGGGCGACGGTGCATTTTGGTGGCGGAAAAAAGTTGACCAATCGTCCGCTCGCAGATTGGCTGAATACCCAATTGCAAGGCCGGCTGCTGGAGCAGTTGCCCACGCCGGTGGTGATGACAACCGTGCGCGTGCGCGACAACGCGTTGCAAGCCTTTAATGCGGGTGATGCCGGCGCAGCGGCGTGTGCATCCGCAGCCTCGCCCGATTACTTTGCACCGGTAGAACTTGGCGGGGAGCTGTACGTGGATGGTGACGTGCTCGCGCCGGTACCAATGCGCTTAGCGCGGTCTTTCAACCCCAAGTTTGTGCTGGCGGTGGATGTATCCGCACACTTGACCGGCGATTTGCCCAAGGGCGCGGAGAACTACCGAGACTACGATCTGGCGCGCAAGGCCAAGGTGGATGCGGAGCGCAGCTACGCAGATTTTGTATTGCATCCCAACATCGGCTACTGGGCGCCGTTCTCAGATGAAGCCAGGCAGCGCGCCGTGGACATTGGCCGTAGCTACACGTTGCAGCAAATTCCTGTGCTCAAGGCAGCGCTGGTGCGCGCGGGGCTCTAAACTTTCCGGAATTTCTGGGGCGTATACATGCATATCCTGATCACGGGCGGGGCAGGTTTTCTTGGCGTGCTCACGGCCAAAGCCTTGCTGGCAAAAAATGAAGTGAGCGGCCAGTTGATCAAGAAGGTCACGCTGGTGGACCGTGTGCCCACCGCAGATGCTATTGCGCAAGACGCGCGGGTCGCACAGGTCACGGGAGACTTGGTGGACTTGTTGCATGCCGGCAAAGCCGTGCCGCCGGATGCGGATTGCGTGGTGCATCTAGCCGCTGCTGTTAGCGCAGAGTGCGAAGCGGATTTTGATCTTGGCATGCGCAGCAATTTAGATGCGACTCGGTTGTTGCTGGAAGCCTGCCGGGCCGGCAAACGGGTGCCGCGCTTTGTGTTTTCCAGCTCTGTCGCTGTGTTTGGCGGAAAGCTCCCTGCGGTGATGGAAGACGACACACTGCCGCAGCCGCAAAGCAGTTATGGCATTCAAAAATTCATGGGCGAGCAACTGGTGGCGGACTACACGCGCAAAGGTTTTGTGGATGGCCGCAGCGTGCGCTTGATGACTGTGAGCGTGCGGCCGGGGCGGCCCAACGGCGCGGCCAGCGGGTTTTTAAGCGGCATTATTCGTGAGCCGCTGGCAGGAACGCGCGCGGTGTGTCCGGTCGCGCCGGATACCGCGATTGCGCTCGGATCGCCGGCGGGGTCGGTGGCGGGGATCATCAAGGCGATGGAGGCTAGCGCGCAGGAGTGGGGAGGCCGCACGGCGGTGAATCTGCCCGCGCTCACGGTGACTGTGGGCGAAATGGTGGCCGCGCTGGAACGCGCCGCGGGCAAAGCGGCGACTGATCTGATTGATTGGCAGCCGGATGCGAATGTTGCCCGCATTGTCGGCGGCTGGCCGGCCCGGTTTAACGCCCAGCGCGCGCTGGCCCTAGGGCTTTACCCTGAGAAGAGTTTTGACGCGATCGTGGCGGCGTATATTCATGCCAACCCGGCGGCGGTCAAGCTTGCGATCGCCGGGCAAAATCTAAAACAGGAGACGACATGAAATTTTCCCGCTTTATTCTGGCGTTCAGTGCCGCTTTTCTTGCAGCGGGCGCTGCGCACGCGCAAACCACCATGCGCATCAGCATTTCCGTCGCGCAAAACTCGCATCAAGGCGTTGCGATCGACACTTTTGCAAGAGAAGTAGAAAAGCGCACTGCAGGCCGCTACAAGATTCAGCCGTTTTATTCAGGCGCACTCGGTGCCGAGCGCGAGTCGATTGAAGCGGTGCAACTCGGCACGCAAGAACTGACGTTCACCTCCACCGGCCCGGTGCCCAACTTTGTACCAGACGTGCGGATTCTGGACATTCCGTTCCTGTTCTCCGGCAAGCCGCACGCGCGCGCTGTGCTGGATGGCCCGATCGGTCAGGATTTGCTCGGCAAGTTTGACTCCAAGGGATTCAAGGCGCTGGCCTGGGGCGAGAACGGTATCCGCCACATGACCAACAGCAAACGTGCTGTGAATGCGCCGGACGATCTGAAGGGCCTGAAGATGCGCACGATGGAAAATCCCGTGCATGTCGCGGCCTATAAAGGCTTTGGCATTATCACCACGCCGATGGCGTTTACTGAGGTATTTACCGCGCTGCAGCAAGGCACTGTAGACGGGCAGGAAAATCCGCTGTCTGTGATCATGGCCGCCAAATTCGAACAGGTGCAAAAACATCTGACATTGACCGGGCACGTGTATTCGCCTGCGGTATTTCTGATGAACAAGGCGGCCTTCGACAAGCTGTCTGATGCCGACAAAACCGCGTTTCTGGAGTCTGCCAAAGTCGCCGTAGCCGCGAACCGCGCCCGCGTCGATGAAGACGATGCCAAGGGCGTAGCCGAGCTGCGCAGCAAAGGCATGCAGGTGGTGGAAAATGTCGACAAAGGCAAGTTCGTCGCCACGCTCGCGCCGGTGTATGCAGAATTTGAAAAGCAGTTTGGCAAAGCCAATATCGACAAGATCAGAAACTTCAAATAAATCCGGCAGGTGCAAACAAACGCCCCGGCGTGGATAATCCACCCGGGGCGTTTTCTTTTGCAGAGGGAAAATGAAAAAGCAGTTCTTGGCGCTGGAGCGGTTTACCACCGGCATGGCGACCGCGGTGGCGTGCGCAATGCTGGTGGTTGCGGCAAGCCTGGGCATGTTCCAGATCATCACGCGCTTTGTGATTGAGCGGCCGGCGGAATGGACCGAGGTGCTGATCCGCTTTTCATTGATCTGGATGGTGTTTCTGGGCATTGCCGCAGCGTTTCGGCAGGGCGCGATGGTGTGCGTCGATGTGCTGTACCGCTGGTCGCCGCCCAAGTTTCAACGCCTGCTGGAATGGCTGGTGGCCCTGCTGAGTTTGGGTCTGCTTGCCGTCATCATCTGGGTGGGCTGGAACTACGCGGGCCGCGGCAAGGTGCAAACCGTGATCGGGCTGGAAGATGTGTCGATGTTCTGGGCCTACCTGGCCATGCCGGTGGGTGCGGTGTTTGCCAGCATTGGCGTGATTGGCAATCTGCTTGACCCGCGCAGGCAAGAACTTGATACCGCACAATAAGAATTCAGGGGACAGAACATGACGACGGTGATGCTCATCACCATGGTGCTGTGCTTTGCACTCACCGTTTCCGTGGCAGTATCCATCGGGCTGGCGGCGATTCTTGGCATTCAGGTCAGCAATGTCAACATGCTGGTGTCGGTCAAGGAGATGTTTTCCTCGATCAACAAATTCCCCCTTGCTGCGATTCCATTTTTTATTCTCGCCGGCAATTTGATGGAAACCGGTGGCATCAGCCGCCGTTTGGTGGAGTTTGCCAAGAGCATTGTGGGCGGCGTGCAGGGCGGCCTGCCGATGACCTGCGTGCTCACGTGCATGATCTTTGCCGCAGTGTCCGGCTCATCCGTGGCCACCACGTTTGCCATCGGCGCAATTTTGATTCCCGCGCTGATCAAACACGGCTATCCCACGCCCTATGCCGCAGCGCTGCAAGCCACGAGTGCGGAACTGGGCGTGATTATTCCGCCTTCGATCCCCATGATTTTGTATGGCGTGAGCGCGGAAGTTTCAATTGGCGAGCTGTTCATCGCCGGATTTGGCCCCGGCTTTTTGATCGGTGGCGCGCTGATGTTGTTTGTGTTTCTATATTGCCGCTTTAAAGGTTGGGGCAAGACTGATGGTGATGGGCGCTTGCCGCTCATCACCGCCGTGCAAGACGTGGCCGTGATTGCCGGCGGCGTGGCGTTACTGCTCATCGGCAACAAATTCATCGGCCCGGCGCTGTTTGGCAAAGGCGATGCTAACGCCCAGCTTGATCGCGTGACGGATGCCACTGGCATTGTGCTGTTTGCGCTGTACTTCATTGTGCTGTCAGCAATCCCACGTGTGCGCAAGGCGTTGCATGGGCGCGCCGCGTACGCGCTGATGATGCCGGTGATCATTCTGGGCGGCATCTATGGCGGTGTGTTCACACCCACAGAAGCATCGGCCGTGGCGGTGTTTTATGCGCTGTTTGTTGGCATAGTGGTGTACCGCGAAATTGACTTCAAGCATTTCGTGCCAATCCTGAAGAAATCTGTGATTTCCTCCAGCGTGATTATGTTCATCATCGCCAACGCGGGGCTGTTTGCTTTTTTGATCACGCGTGCTGGCGTGCCTGATCAGATCGGTGGGTTTCTCAAGGAAGTGCTGCAGAATCCGCTGCTGTTCTTGCTGGGTGTAAATGCAGCGCTGTTTTTGATTGGCATGTTCATTGAAACCAGTGCCGCCATCATTGTGCTGGCACCGATTCTGGCACCGGTCGCAGCGCACTTTGGCATTGACCCGGTGCACTTTGGCATCATCATGGTGGTGAATCTGGCGCTGGGCATGATCACGCCGCCGTTTGGTGTGAATCTGTTTGCCGCCTGCACGGTGGCGCGCATCAGCGTGGACCGCATCATTCCGCCGCTGATTCCGTTTGTGGGGGTGGTGCTGGCTTGTTTGATGGTGATTACTTACGTGCCGCAGATTTCTTTGTTCCTGCGTGATATTGTTTATAAGTGACTACGCAGTATTCATGCGCTTTTTAGAGCAAAAATGGCTCAAAACCCGCATGGATATTGCGTAGTTGCTCTCTCGTTCGTTTTTTTAATCTACAACTTGGTAGCTGTGGCAACGCTGCGGATTGCGCGGCTTACGGCTTCGGGTCTGGAAAAGTGCTCGCCAGTTCTTTGCGGGCTGTATCGAGCAACCCGGTCATGACTGGCTGCGCCTTCAAGGCCGCGGCAATACGGGTTGCGCCTTGCAACGCTGCTTGCACATCACCTGGGTAGTGCACCCCCGCAGTCACACGGCTCGCCCCCAGCCGGCGCAAGTCTGTTTGCCATGCCGGAACTAAGCGCGTGCTGACGGCAGCAGGCAATGCCTCGGCGAGCAGCAACGTTTGCGTGGCAAAGCTGAACACTTTAGCGCTGGGCCACGCGCTGGCTGCCGGGCTTGGCCAGACCGTACTGATTTCGCGAGCCAATACATCCGGATGCTGCGCGGGGCGCGGGCGCTTGAGCGCACTGTCTGTGCGCGCTTGCGTCAGATAGCGTTCTATCTCGATGCGGGCGCGCACCAGCAACACCTCTGTTGCGGGCAAGCGTTCGCGTAGCAGCCGCCCACTGCCGGCCTGCTGCCCGCTGGCACGCCAGAATGCCCAAACGTCTGTTTGTTCCCAGCGCGCGGCCAGCGCGGCATCTGCAGGGCTGCGTTGTGCTTGGCTTTGCAGCACAGCGTGAAGATCAGCCAAATCCGCACTAGATCCCAGCGGCGGCGGCAGGCCGAACACGGCGCTTGCCGGCATGCTTGCAAGATCAAGCAATCCGGTAGGTTGCGCAGGCAGACCGGCGGGCCGTCCGTCGCCGGCCGCGGCCACCTCTTGCTGCGCGCTCGCTAGCGCTTGCGCAAACGCTGGGTTATTGCGCAAGCGCGGCCATGCGGCGGCGGCAAGTGTTTGTGCTGATTCAATATCAGAGGGAAAGTGTGCGCCGCCAATCACCCGCAACCACGCGCTGTGCCGGGCTGCGGCGTGCAGCGTTGCGGCCTGCGCAGGATAGAGTTCAGCCAACGTGTGTGCCCACAGCGCGGTTGCCAGCGTGCGTGCGCTGGGGTAGGAAGAGTGCGGCATTTCTGGCGCCAATTCTGAGCGCAGACTGGGCTGCACGCCTGACACGGTGCGCGGCCGCGGGCGAAACGGATGCGCCGCATTGGCCTGCCGCACGAGCAGCCGAACATCCTCTTGCAAGCTGTTCAGAAGCTGTGCGGTTTTTGGCGCGCGTGTTTCGCTAAACACCGGCCCCAGCACCCAGCCGGCCCACGGAACCGGGCCACGCACAGCATCGGCTTCTGCTTGCGCGGCCTGCTCGGCCGTGCGGTTGTCTTGGATCATCAGAACCGTGAGCA
>JBOFGW010000041.1:0-3146 GCA_051649325.1 Burkholderiaceae bacterium
CGCAGTGCTTGAACATAAAGGCCACGGAGCCGTCTGTACCCAGATTGCCACCGTATTTTGCAAACGCGTGCCGCACTTCGGCCACGGTGCGGGTGCGGTTGTCGGTCATGCAGTCCACAATCACCGCCGCGCCGCTTAAGCCGTAGCCTTCGTAGCGGATCTCGATGTAGTCCGCGCCTTCTACTGTGCCGGCGCCACGGTCGATGGCTCGTTTGATGTTGTCGCCCGGCATGTTCTGCTCTTTGGCCTTGTCAATTGCAAGGCGCAGGCGTGGGTTGGCCGCAACATCACCGCCGCCCAGTTTGGCCGCGACGGTGATTTCTTTGATGAGTTTGGTCCAGACTTTGCCGCGTTTTTCGGCCTGGCGGCCCGTCCGGTGTTGAATATTGGCCCATTTGCTATGCCCGGCCATGAGAACTTCCCCTTGCACTGCCTGCAAGCGATACTGCAGGCGCATCCGAATATGATTAGTACCGAGTTTAACAAATCAACTTGCGCAGGCTTGCCATGACCGAACCCATTCTGTTTGCAAAAAACACCCAGGCCGAAGTGTTTCTGTTGCCCAAAATGTCCAACCGGCATGGCGCAATCACCGGCGCCACCGGCACCGGCAAGACGGTCACGCTGCAAGTGCTGGCGCAGCATTTTTCCAGCCTGGGTATCCCGGTGTTTATGGCGGATATCAAAGGTGATCTGACTGGTATCGCACAAGCCGGGGGCGGCAACGCCAAGGTGGATGCGCGCTTGAAACTGCTCAAGCTGGATGCGCCCACCTGGCAAGGCGCGCCCGTGACGCTGTGGGACGTGTTTGGCCAGCAGGGCCACCCGGTGCGGGCGACGGTGAGCGACATGGGGCCGCTGCTGCTATCGCGCATGCTGAGTTTGAACGAGGTGCAGACGGGTGTGCTGCAGATCGTCTTTAAGATCGCGGACGACAACGGCTGGCTGCTGCTGGACATGAAAGACCTGCGCGCCATGTGCCAGTACGTGGGCGACAACGCCAAAACCGTGGCCACCGAATACGGCAACGTGAGCACCGCCAGCATTGGCGCGATCCAGCGTGGCTTGTTGGTGCTGGAAGAGCAGGGCGCTGACCAGTTTTTTGGCGAGCCGATGCTCAACATCTCTGACATGATGCAAACCGTGGGCGGCAAAGGCGTGGTCAACATTCTGGCCGCGGACAAGCTGTTCAACTCGCCGCGGCTGTACGCCACGTTTTTGCTGTGGATGCTCAGCGAACTGTGGGAAAGCCTGCCTGAAGTGGGCGACTTGGATCAGCCCAAGTTTGTGTACTTTTTTGACGAGGCGCACCTGCTGTTCAGCGATGCGCCCAAAGCCTTGCTCGACCGCATCGAGCAGACCGTGCGCCTGATCCGCAGCAAAGGCGTGGGCGTGTATTTTGTGACGCAAAATCCGCTCGATATTCCCGATACCGTGCTGGCGCAACTGGGCAACCGCGTGCAACACGCGCTGCGCGCCTTTACGCCGCGCGACCAGAAAGCGGTCAAGGTGGCTGCAGAAACCATGCGTGAAAACAAAGGCCTCGATATTGAAAAAGCGATCACCGAGCTGGAAGTGGGTGAAGCGCTCATCAGCACGCTGGATGAAAAAGGTCGCCCCACGCCGACTGAACGCGCCTACGTGATTCCGCCGGCTAGCCGCATCGGCCCGGTGACGGATGCAGAGCGCAAGGTGCTGCTGAAGGAATCGCTCGTGGCGGGCGCGTATGAAGAAGTGCAAGACCGCGAGTCCGCCTACGAAATGTTGCGCACGCATGCTGAGACCAAGCAGGCTGCAGCCGCGGAGGCGAAGCAAGAGCAATCGGGTTCCGGCAGCATGGTGAAAGACGTGCTCTTGGGCTCCACCGGCCCACGCGGCGGCAAGCGCGACGGCTTGATTGAAATGGCGGCCAAAAGCGCGGTGCGCACGGTGGGCTCATCGATTGGCCGGCAAATTGTGCGCGGCTTGTTAGGTGGGCTGCTGGGTGGTCGCCGATAGTTGAATTAAAGCCTCTACGCAGTATCCATGCGCCTTTTGAGCCATTTTTGCCTGAAAAAGCGCATGGATATTGCGTAGAAGCCTTTGACACGTTTATTGACTGCATGGTGCGCGGCAATTGCGTAAGCTAGCGCAAAGAACACTGGAGACAGGCCATGAAATGGGAAGGTGAACGCCAGAGCAGCAACGTAGAAGACCGGCGCGGCCAAAGCGGCGGTGGTCTAGGCGGCATGCTGGGCGGGCGGCGCGGCGGCATCGGCATTGGCACGATTGTGATTGCATTTATTGCCGCGTGGCTGTTCGGTATCAATCCCATGACGGTGATGAGCTTGCTGGGCGGCGGCGGGCCAATCGCGCCGGCGCAGCAAAGCGCGCCGGCCAAGACCGGCCCGGTGGCGGACGAGTTGGGGCGATTTGTCGCTGCCGTGCTGGGCAGCACTGAAGATGTGTGGAAGACCGAATTGCCGCGCCAGCTTGGCGCGCAGTACCGCGAACCCAAACTCGTGCTGTTTGATAACAGAACGCCCACGGCCTGCGGCACGGGCAGCACTGCGTCCGGCCCGTTTTATTGCCCCGGCGATCAAAAGGTTTATATCGATCTACGCTTTTTTGAAACTTTGCGCAGCCGCATGGGCGCGCCGGGCGACACCGCGCAGGCCTACGTGATTGCGCATGAAGTCGGCCACCATGTGCAAAATCTCATGGGCATCATGGCCAAGGTCGAGCAACTGCGCCCGCGTTTGTCAGAGGCAGAGAACAATGCGATCTCAGTACGCGTTGAGTTGCAGGCTGACTGTTTTGCGGGTGTGTGGGCGCACCATTCGCAAAAAGCCAAAGGATGGTTTGAGCAGGGCGACCTCGAAGAAGCGCTCAACGCCGCCGCCGCGGTGGGCGACGATAAATTGCAGCGCGAGGCGCAAGGCTATGTGCGGCCGGATGCATTTACGCACGGCACCTCAAAACAGCGTGCCACGTGGTTTCGCCAAGGACTGCAAACGGGCGACGCCAAGTACACCGTAGACCCTTATGCTTATGATGCGGTGACTGAGCAACTCGAGGGAATGCAACCCGAAACAGCTTATAGCATTGGTGATCCAAAGCATCTAGTCATTGACAAAAATAGGTTTACGGGTGGGGTGTGGCGTAGC
>JBOFGW010000042.1:0-4716 GCA_051649325.1 Burkholderiaceae bacterium
GCCTCTGCGCGCGCAGCACCTTGCCCGCGCCACGTCGCAGCAACTGCGCGCCTTTGAGGCCGCGGCGCGGCTGGGCTCCATCACCCGCGCCGCGGAAGAAATGCATCTCACCCAGCCCACCGTGAGCGTGCAATTGCGCGAGCTGGCCGCCACCATCGGTGAGCCGTTGTTTGAAATCGTTGGCCGGCGCATTCGCCTCACGCAGGCCGGCGAGGTGCTGCAGCAAACGGTGGCGGAGCTGCTGGGCTGTTGGCAGCGGTTTGATTCACGCATGGCAGAAATTCACGGCCTCATGCGCGGCCGCCTGCGCATCGCCGCGGTGACTACCGCCGAATACTTCATGCCGGATTTGATCGGCCCCTTCGCCGCCGCGCACCCCGGCGTGGAAATTGAGCTTGCGGTAGAAAACCGCGACCGCGTGGTCGAGCGCCTGGAACGCAATGCAGACGATCTGGCCGTGATGACCTTGCCGCCAGACGATGTGCCGCTGGCCCGCACCTCGTTCATGGACAACCTGCTCGTGGTGATCGCACCGGCCACGCACCTGCTACTCGCGCAGGCCACACAGGCCGCGCCCGTGCAGCTATCCATGCTCGCCACAGAGCGCTGGCTGATGCGCGAACCCGGCAGCGGCACACGCACCGCCACCGAGGCGCACTTCACGCAAGCCGGCTTTACCCCGCGCGTGGCAATGAGTTTGGGCAGCAACGAAGCGATCAAACACGCCGTGGCCGCGGGGCTGGGCTTATCCGTCATCTCCACGCACGCCATCGAGGGCGCCGCCGCGCCCGCAGGTCTGCAGGTGCTGCCGGTGCAAGATTTTCCGCTGCGCAGACAATGGTTTGTCGTGTGGCGCAGCGATCAGCCGCAGTCTGCAGCAGCGAAAAGATTTGTGGAGTATTTGTTGCGGCCGGGGGGTGACGTGGCTTGAGTGCTTAAAACAGCGTTACGCAATATCCATGCGGGTTTTCAGCTACTTTTGCCTCAAAACCCGCATGGATATTGCGTAGTGTCTTTGGCATACCGCACTACAAGCACGCACTGATCTAAAAAATAGCGCCATGTAACTTGCTTGCAGCCAGCGCCTAGCCGGAAAGCGTGTCAATAAACGCGATTTCCTGCACACACTGTAAATACTGGCTGGTGGCAGCTTCGGTATTGATCTGCCGCAGGCTGATTGCAGCCTCGAGCGTTTCTAGATGCGCGCGGGCTATCTGCCCCTTGATCACCTGATCTTCGATATTGTGTGACTTGAGCATTTGCGTCGAAATGGCCGCTGTGACCGAACACACAGAGGCGACGCCGCAGAGTAATTGCCACGCAGGCGACGCAGTGCCCGTGGCTTGGTTCAACCAGTTGGTGAGGGGCGGACCACCGACGGCGGGGGCTGCCGTGAGCACAGCCGCGATGCAGCTGCCAAACACTGTCGCGTTGAGCAAGCGGCGTTTGCGGGGGCGCGTAGCACTGAGAAAACGCTCAACCTGCGTTTTCTTTTCACGGATCAAATGCAGCAACTCTTGTTCGGTTCTAGGTTTGCTCACGATGCACTCTCCAACTGGGCAGGCACGAAATTCTCTGACACAAATGCAAACAGAAGATGTGAGAGAAGAGACTGGCATGATTGCTCATGTGGCCAGGCAAAAGCCATACACCTTCTGAGCTATTTCACCTAAAGAAGGGAGTGCGTATTTGGTAGAGCAATTCGCTCTTTTGTCGCGCTTCATAAGATCAAACTGAAATACCACACCTGAGCCCTCTGCTACGCTCCCCGCATGAATCAAGAAGCATTTCAGTTTGACGCAATAGTCATCGGCGCAGGCGCGGCCGGTTTGTTTTGCGCGGGAGTGGCGGGCCAACTTGGCGCGCGCGTGCTGCTGGTGGATCACGCGGAAAAAGTGGCGGAGAAGATTCGCATCAGCGGCGGCGGGCGCTGCAACTTCACCAATATCGCCGCCGGGCCGGCGAATTTTCTTTCGCAGAATCCGCACTTTTGCCGCTCGGCGCTGGCGCGGTATTCGTCCAAAGATTTTATTGATCTTGTGAACGCGCACGGCATTGCCTGGCATGAGAAACATCGCGGGCAACTCTTCTGTGATGATTCGGCGGAGAATATTATCGACATGCTGCTTGCTGAATGCGCCAAAGGCGGAGTGACGCATTGGCAGCCGTGCGCGGTGCAGGCGGTGCGCAAGAGCGGCGAGGCGTTTGAACTCGATACAGCGCGCGGCACCGTCACAACGGCGCAGGTGGTGATTGCCACCGGCGGCCTGTCGATCCCCAAGATTGGCGCGACGGATTTTGGCTACCGCATCGCCAAACAGTTTGGCTTGAAGTTGATTGAACCGCGCCCTGCGCTGGTGCCGCTCACGTTTGATGCGCAGGCCTGGGCGCCGTTTATTCCGCTCGCCGGCTTGTCGCTTGAAGTGGCGATTGAGTGCGATTCCGGCGGCGCGTTTACTGAAGACCTGCTGTTCACGCACCGCGGCCTGTCCGGCCCGGCGGTGCTGCAGATCAGCAGCTATTGGAGGCAAAACGGCGCGGACAGCGACGCGCTCACGCTCAACCTCGCGCCCACGCAAGACCTTGCAGCGCGCTTCAAGCAAGAAAAGCAGCAATCACGCAAGCAACTCAAAAGCGTGTTGGATGCATTGCTGCCGCATCGGTTGGCTGAGGCTGCAGCAAGCACGCTCGTGCCCGCGCCGCATCGCCTGCTCCTCACCAAGCCGCTGCCGGAAGTGCCGGACAAAGCGCTGACCGACGTTGCGCAAGCGCTCACAGCGTGGCGCATCACCCCGAGCGGATCAGAAGGCTACAAAAAAGCCGAGGTCACCATCGGCGGCGTAGACACGCGCGAACTCAGCTCGCAAACCATGCAGGCCAGCAAAGTGCCGGGCTTGTATTTTATTGGCGAGGTGGTGGATGTGACCGGCTGGCTGGGCGGCTACAACTTTCAATGGGCTTGGGCGTCGGGGCACGCGTGTGCGCGGGCACTCGCTGCGAAGGTTTAAAACATCACTACGCAATATCCATGCGCCTTTTGAAGAATTTTTGCCTCAAAAAACGCATGGATATTGCGTAGTCGACCTATTTTCCTGCACTAAACCCAGAAGACTCGATCTCAGCGATCAATGCGCGTGCTGCATCTTGCGTTTTGGGTGCAAGCTTGCGCGCTGTAGCGTGCGCAAGCGCAAGCCGCACGGTGTCTGCGTAGTTTTTGTCGTAGCCCGATTTAAGTTTGCCTTTGACGCACACGTACTCAGCGGCCGCTTGCTGAACCGCGATGGAGAGGATTGAATCCAGCTCCGCCGCGGCGACATTGTTTTTGGCGACGCTGGCCGGCGGCAAGGCGCGGCTGGCGCGCACGGCGGCGTTGATCAGCGCCATCGCATCCACAAACGCGCCTTGGCGGCACCAGCGCTCTTGCGGCGCAGGGGCCGGGCTTTGCGCATGCACATTGGCGGCCAAGCCAACTACGCACGCTGCGCCTGCCAAGCGCAGCGCCGTCATCACCGCGCGCTTCATTGCGCGCGATAGACCGGGATATAGCTGAACGTATCGCTGCCCGGCGCCGCCCAGCGCAGCCAGAACTGGCGGTTGTCGTAGCCGCTTTGCCGTTGATCGCGGCCAAACACAATGGTGACGGGATGCATGCCTTTGCGCAGCGCGATCAGGCCGTGTTCTTGTTTGTCGTTGGCGGCGGGAACGTTCACCACTGAATACGTGTTGCCCAGCGATCCGGTCACCCACGCATCGCCCACAAACACATCCATGTTGCCGCCCACCGCAGGCGCCGACACGGTGTAAATGCCGTCTGCCGGTGCTTCGATGTAGCCTTTGAACACGGTGGAAGTGTTGATTCCGCTGCCCAGCACAGACGCCATGTTGGTACCCGCGAGCGTACTCAGATTCAAGTTGCTGACGGTGGGCGTACCCGCGGGCAAGGTTTGCCGCAACAGGCTGCTGGCATTGGCAAACACCTGCGCCTGAACGCCCGCGGTCAGCGGCGGCGCCGTCGCTGCTGCGCGGCCCAGCGCGCTACTGGGTGCAAACGGCGCGGTGAGCTTGATGTTTTGCTCACCGGCTGCGCCCACCAATTTGACATACAGCTTGCCGGCGGCTGCATCGTAAAACTGCGTAGAAAGCGCGGCACCGCGCATTTGCGCCAAGCTGCCCGCGCCCGCAATGCCGGCACCGTTTTGCGTGAACACGCTTGCCGGGCCAGACACGCTCCAGGCCAGTTCAAGCGATTTGCCTTGCGATTGCTCCAAGAACAGTTCAATCGACGCAGTGCCTTTGGCATCCGTCCACTGCACGTCATACTGCGCGCCGCTGGGAACCCACGCGCTGTTGATAGATTGCGCATCCCATAGCAGCCCATCGAAGTACCACGGTTGCCCCAAGCCGAGCACCGCACCGTTTGCTTGAATCAGGTTGGTCCAGCGGCTGGGCGCATTTTTGTAGCGCAGCAGAAGCATCGACTGTGCCGGGCAGGCATAGGCATTGACTGACGCGTCCGAGCGGCATGCGGCATTGACCGCCGCAGAACGGCGCTTCACCCACACGGTGGGGTTTGCGTCACCCGCCAGCGCACCTTGCAGATCTTCGATGCCGTGCGTGGTGTTGTCTTGCTCGTACGAATTGACCTCGTGAAAGAACACGCGCGATTTTGAATTGACCAGCTTGAGCTTGCCCACCGTCGCGCCGTAACCCAAATCA
>JBOFGW010000043.1:0-5578 GCA_051649325.1 Burkholderiaceae bacterium
CGTTCGTAGAGGTTTAGTTTTTGTTTACTCATATCCCTGAATTTCGCAAGAGCATTTCTATTTAACGCGCTGTCATTCCGAGCGCAGCGAGGAATCTCTGCGGCGGGCGATGAGATTCCTCGCTGCGCTCGGAATGACAGCTCTCAGTAGGTTCATATTCAAGTCGCCGCAGCAGTAGGCAACGGCTGCCGCACATGGCCAATCAGCGCGCGCAACTCGTGCACGATGTCGGTGAACTGCGGCGTGTAGGTAATTTCCAGATCGCGCGGGCGCGGCAGGTTCACTTCGCAGCGCTTGAGAATCCGGCCTGGCCGCTGGCTCATCACGTACACGGTATCGGCCAAAAATACTGATTCACGCAGATCGTGCGTCACGAGCACGATGGTCACGTTGGTGGTGGCATGCAAGTCGCGCATGATGCACCACAGCTCTTCGCGCGTGAAGGCATCCAACGCGCCAAAGGGCTCATCCAGCATGAGCAGCTTGGGCTCATGGATGAGCGCGCGGCAGATGGATGCGCGCTGCTGCATACCACCAGACAGCTCCCAGGGAAACTTGTTTTCCCAGCCCGCCAGGCCCACGGTCTTGAGTAGTTTCATCGCGCGCTCGACGTTCTTGGCTTTGTCGCGCGCAAAGTTGCTGCGATAGGGTTCGACAATTTCCAGCGGCAGCAGCACATTGTCCATCAGCGTGCGCCAAGGCAGCAGCGTGGGCGCCTGAAAGGCCATGCCGGTGATGGCCAGCGGCCCGGCAACCTCTCGGCCATCCACGATCACCGTGCCTTTAGTGGCTTTTTTCAGGCCCGTGGTGAGCTTCATGAATGTGGATTTGCCGCAGCCGGACGGGCCGACGATGGCGATGAACTCGCGCTGTGCGATCTTCAGGTTGATGTCTTCAATCGCGTAGTTCTCGCTGCCGTCGTACGACAGATACACCTGGTGAAAATCAATGAACGATGTGCTCACAGGCCGTTCCTAGAAAAATGGGGCGCTCCAAAAAAACGCCCCGCCGCAGGGCGAGGCGCTCTTTGAGCATAGCAGTGCAGCGGCGCGATCAAACCTTGCGGTCTGCCGCAGGCGGCAAAAACTCCGCGGTAAACAGCGGGCCGGGCGGCACAGGCGTTTTAAGACCCAAACCTTCCGTGACGTTGGCCACGAATTTATCGAAGCGTGGGCGGTCGATATTGCCCAGCCCGGCGGTCTTCACGCCGGGGGTCACCACAAAATTATCAAGAATCAGTTTGAGGCGGCGCAGCTCCAGCGCTTCATCAATCAGCGGGTCGCGCTTTTTCACAAAGCCAATTGCTTCTTGCGGCTTGGCAATCGTCTCTTTCAGCCCTTTGTTGAAGGCTTTGACGAACCCGGCAATCACTTTGGGATTTTCCTTGATGTACTTGGGCGTGCTCATGATGGTGCTGCCGTACATTTGCGCGCCGTGGTTGGCGTAGATCATGGAGACAATATCTTCTTCTTTGGCGCCGCGCGCAATCAACGAGATCATGCCGGAGAAGTAAAAGCCGGTAATCGCATCCACCTCGCCGCGCACCAGCATGGTTTCGCGCAGCGGTGGGTCCATACTCGTCCAGCTGATTTTGGACAGATCAATGCCGTTGGCCTTGGCAAACACCGGGAAGGCTTTGCGGCCACCATCAAACACCGGCGCGCCGAGCTTTTTGCCTTCCAAGTCTTTAGGTTTGGCGATACCGGTTTTCTTGAGCGAAAACACGGCGGCTGGGGAGTTTTCATACACCACGTACACGCCCTGAATCCGCGCATTCTGGTCGGCCATGTTGTTGCTGGTGAATTCGATGATCGAGTTGAAGTCGCCAAAGCTGATGTCGTACGCGCCTGAGGCAAGGCGCTGAATCGCCGCGGCGGAGCCCGCGCCAGCGTCGATCGTCACATCCAGCCCCTCTTGCTTGAAGTAGCCTTTTTCCAGCGTGTACAGCCAGGGCGCGGCGCCGCCTTCCATGCGCCAGTCCAGAATGAACTTCACCTTGGTCTCCTGCGCACGCACGATGGCAGGCGCAGCGAGCAGCGCAGCGCCAGAGGCAGCGGCGCCCGCGAGCAGTAATTCACGGCGCTTGAGGGAAAGCGTTTTGGTCTTCATGCGAGTGTGGTCCTTAGAGAAATCGGCAAGAATAAAAACGGTGGGCCAAACAAACATAACTGCGCAATAAACGTGCCGCACACCACGCGCATTCGGGTTTGCACTGCCGCAGATACTTAGCGCACTGCCTCCACGCGATATTCAAAGCGCATTCGGCGCAGGCCCTGCAGATCAACACCTCACCGCGCACCACATGCATGCACCAGCGCTGTGCGCAGAATTTTGCATGCGGTGCATCGCAAGCGGCATTGCCGTAAACACTCCCATGGCGAAGTTACAAGGTGCTCTACGCAATATCCATGCGCCTTTCCAAGCAAAAATGGCTCAAAATCCGCATGAATATTGCGTATGCACAATAGAAAAACACCTTTCATTTGACCAAAATGCATCGCTCGGGTACTTTTCAGCGTTTGCCATCCGGTCAAGCCTTGGCTTGCACTGTTTTGGCCCAAAGAAAACAACTCGGACGCAGGGCGCATGAGACTTATATTGCTGGGGCCGCCGGGAGCGGGCAAGGGAACCCAGGCCAATTTCATCCGGGAGAAGTTTGGGATTCCGCAAATCTCCACCGGTGACATGCTGCGTGCAGCCGTGAAGGCGGGCACGCCGCTGGGCATTGCTGCCAAAAAAGTGATGGATACCGGCGCGCTGGTGAGCGATGACATCATCATCGGCCTGGTGAAAGATCGCCTGAAAGAGCCCGACTGCGCAAACGGCTACTTGTTTGACGGCTTTCCGCGCACGATTGCGCAGGCCGACGCGATGAAAGATGCCGGCGTGGGTATAGATTACGTGCTGGAAATTGATGTGCCCGACAGCGAGATTGTCGAGCGCATGAGCGGCCGGCGCGCGCATCTGGCGAGCGGCCGCACCTATCACATCAAATACAACCCGCCCAAAGTGGCCGGCAAAGACGATGTCACCGGCGAAGACCTGGTGCAGCGCGACGATGACCGGGAAGAAACCGTTAAGAAGCGCTTGCAGGTCTACCACGACCAGACCGAGGTGCTGCTGGGCTACTACGGTGCCTGGGCCAAGAACGGCCTGCCGGGCGCGCCCAAGTACCGCAAGGTTGGCGGCATCGGCGCAGTGGAAGAAATTAAGGCGCGCGTGTTTGAGGCGCTTAAACCGTAAATAGGCAGTAGACAGGATTGCAGCACCGTGTAGTAAGACATTGGGAACGCGGCGCAGAAAAGGTTACCGGGCAGCATGGCGCGATACAGCGCCAGTTGCCTTGTAAAGCAGTCAGGTAGAAGCAGTTCTCCTTCGAGGTTGTCGGGAGGCTGGCCACGCTTGCTGTAAGCAGGATTTGCATCGGGCTTGGGCCGCATAACGGCACGGGTTTCCTATGCGAATCCCCGAGCAATTGCTTGACCATAGGAGGAAGTAAATGTCTGCCAATGCAGGTTTGTGGTTTGCCCTGCTCTGCGGCTTGATTGCCGTGGGCTACGGGCTGTTCTCAACGCGCTGGATTCTGGCGCAAAACGCAGGCAATGCACGCATGCAAGAGATCGCCGCGGCGATCCAGCAAGGCGCGCAGGCCTATCTGAACCGGCAGTACCGCACCATCGGCATCGTCGGTGTGATTCTGTTTCTGCTGATCGGTTTTATTCCCGGCTTGGGCTGGCCTACGGCCTGGGGCTTTTTCATCGGCGCGGTGCTCTCTGGCCTCGCCGGCTACATCGGCATGAACGTGTCGGTGCGCGCCAATGTGCGTACTGCGCAGGCGGCATCGGTCGGGCTGAATGAAGCGCTCGCCGTAGCCTTTCGCGGCGGCGCCATCACCGGCATGCTGGTGGTGGGCTTGGGCATGCTGGGCGTGGCGGGCTACTTCTATCTGCTCAAGGCCAACACCTTGGGGCTTGGCAAATCTGTCGAGCTGTATGCCGCGATCAAGCCGCTGATGGGTTTGGCATTTGGTTCGTCGCTGATCTCCATCTTTGCGCGTCTGGGTGGCGGCATTTTCACCAAAGGCGCAGACGTGGGCGCAGACTTGGTGGGCAAGGTGGAAGCCGGTATTCCGGAAGACGATCCACGCAACCCGGCCGTGATTGCCGACAACGTGGGCGACAACGTGGGTGACTGCGCCGGCATGGCTGCGGATCTGTTTGAAACCTACGCAGTCACACTGATTGCCACCATGGTGCTGGGCGCACTGCTGCTCAAAGGCGCGTCGATGGAAGCAGCGGTGTACCCCCTAGTGCTCGGCGGCTTTTCGATCATCGCATCAATCTTCGGCTGCATGGCGGTTAAAACAAAAGCAGGCAGCACCAACATCATGGGCGCGCTGTACCGCGGCCTGATTGTGGCCGGCGTCATCTCGCTGGTGGGCTTTGGTGTGATCACCTACGGCTTTATGCCTGACGATGCGCTGGGCGCACCGGGCAGCAAAGCCAAACTGTTTGGTGCAACGATTGTGGGCTTGGTGCTGACCGGCCTGCTCGTCTGGATTACCGAGTACTACACCGGCACGCAGTTCAAACCCGTGCGCCATATTGCGCAAGCCTCCACCACCGGCCACGGCACCAACATCATCGCCGGCCTGGGCGTGTCGATGAAATCCACCGCCTATCCCGTGATTTTTGTGTGTATCGCCATCATGGCGGCGTATGCGCTTGCCGGTCTGTACGGTATTGCGATCGCGGCGACCTCCATGCTTTCACTGGCAGGCATCATCGTGGCGCTGGACGCCTACGGCCCGATTACTGATAACGCGGGCGGCATTGCTGAGATGTCTGAAATGCCGGATTCGGTGCGCAATATCACCGACCCGCTGGACGCGGTGGGCAACACCACCAAGGCCGTCACCAAGGGTTACGCCATTGGCTCAGCCGGCCTGGCCGCACTCGTGCTGTTTGCCGACTACACGCACGCGCTGGAAGGCAAGGGCCAGTTTGTGAGCTTTGACCTATCCAACCACATGGTGATCGTGGGCCTGTTTATCGGTGGCCTGATTCCTTACCTGTTTGGCGCAATGGCGATGGAAGCGGTCGGCCGCGCCGCCGGCAGCGTGGTGGTGGAAGTGCGCCGCCAGTTCAAAGAAATCCCCGGCATCATGGAAGGCACCGCCAAGCCGCAGTACGGCGTTGCGGTGGACATGCTGACATCAGCCGCGATCAAGGAAATGATCATCCCGTCGCTGCTGCCGGTGGTGGTGCCGATTGCAGTGGGCCTGCTGCTTGGGCCGGCGGCACTCGGCGGTTTGCTGATGGGCACGATTGTGACCGGCCTGTTCGTGGCGATCTCGATGTGTACCGGCGGCGGCGCGTGGGACAACGCCAAAAAGTACATCGAAGAAGGCCATCACGGCGGCAAAGGATCGGACGCGCACAAGGCTGCAGTGACTGGCGACACCGTGGGCGATCCGTACAAAGATACGGCAGGCCCGGCAGTGAACCCGCTGATCAAGATCATCAATATCGTGGCGCTGCTGATTGTGCCGATTCTGCCTGCGACCGGCTGGCTTGTT
>JBOFGW010000044.1:0-1752 GCA_051649325.1 Burkholderiaceae bacterium
AGATGCGATGCTGCAAAACGAAAGCCGCTAGCTTGTGGGCTAGCGGCTATTTCTTGGTTGCTTAGTGCTTAATCGTCACCGTCGGAGTCACCGCCGGAGTCGCCTCCATCAGAGCCGCCGCCAGAGTTGCCACCACCTGAGTTGCCGCCGCCACCAGAGTTACCGTCTGATGCGCCGTTACGGTTAAGAGAATCCCAAAAGCTGTTCCCAGAGCTTTTGCTGGTTGTGTTGTATGCCAGCTTGACGGGCTGATTGCTCAAGCCGGGAGCACGCTTGGCAGTGGAGACACTCAAGTCGGATGCGCGTTTGGCAGTGGCATTGCTCACGTTGGATGAGCGCTTGGCGTTGGAAACGCTGGGCGACTTGTTGCCCCCATCGGTCATTGCCACCTTCACGATCGCGCTGGTCGAAGCGCTGTTCGAAGAGCTTTTGGCGATAGTCTTGGGCTGGCCGTTGCCGCTGGTGTTTGACGAAGCGGTGGCGCTGCGCTTGGCGGTGCCGTTTGCCGACAAGTCCGTGCTGCTAGCCGCGGCGTTAGCCAGCGTAGCCTCAGCAACGTAAAAACTGTCGCGCGGGTAGGTTTGTGTGTACAGGACGCCCAGGCCGCTGATGACTGCTGCGATGATGGCGATGTTTTTCATGATGTACTCCTTAACGAATCAGTCGATCACATGGAGAGCGTCTTGTGTGCTGCAAACGGGTGCTGCGTTCAGGCCCTGCTCCTCGTCATCACTGCGCTCAACACATTGAATGCCGCGATGTATCGAGTAAACGGGCTGAGGGCCGCGCTTATTCCTTGGCGATTTGAAAGGAGTTGTAAGGCCCAGGGCAGGCTCTGCGCTGCGCCGCAAATCGCTACGGTTTTAATAGCTGCCTACGCAATCAATACGCCGGCTAACCGGGTTTTTCATTAATTTTTAAGCCTTTTATCTAGATCACAGTAAATCAGGGCTGCAACGCTCCCTTGATGTACTGCACCACAATGGTGCTGTCGCTCGGGTAATGCTCGGGCGCAACGCCGGTTAGTTGCGCCTCTATGCACAGCCAACGCGTGCCCTCGCGCACATAGGTGTCGGTGTAGCTGGTCATGCCAGTTACCTCCTGGTCGTGGATCACGCGCACCCACTTGTTGGTCGCGCGCACCAGCGCAACGTTGCCATACAAAGCAATGTCTTCATCGCGCATGTCCCAATAGATGATCACCTCGGGGTCAAAGCCTGTGGCCCACTCGTGCAGGTAGTCTGCGCGGTTTTGCCGCGCGCCTTTAGAGCTGATGCACATAAAGCGCGGGTGAATGATGGCGTCGTGCGAGGGCACGTTGTTGGTAACAAAGTTGTGGATAAAGCGCTTGTTGAGTTCGCGCAGGTTTTGCAGGTCTTGGTCTTGTGGGCTCATGGTATGGGTGCTTGCTGGTGTTGGTGGGAGCACATCATGGCACTGCGGCCTGTCGCGCGCTGCCTGGCGTTTGATAGCCAGCGCATGCGCATGAAAACCTTTGGGTTAGGCGGCTTGTAGGCGCACAGCGCATGGCTTTGGCGTCAAGCTACACATGCTATGTATTTAATAGCTGGCTACGCAATCAATACGCCGGCTGCTGGCGGTTTTTGCTTTAAACCGTGGCAGAAACATACTGTGCACCTGTGTTTGCATTTTGAGTAATTTTTCCATTGCGAGCTGGCCGCATTTTTCGCACACTGCGGGGCTGTTGCCACAAAAGAAGCCACATCAATCCGGCTGAGGCAAAACCATGTT
>JBOFGW010000045.1:0-9441 GCA_051649325.1 Burkholderiaceae bacterium
TTTTGCAGCAGCGTCGTAATGCGCGCGGAAAGCGCGCCAGGCGCGGATTCGCGCGTGACTGACGGTATGTAAATGAGCTTGCTTGCGTACTGGCCAAAGTGCTCGTGGGCGCGCAAACCTTCAATCACATTGCGGTACACCAGCTCGGCCGCCTCTCGCACGCTATGCACGACGATGACCTTTTCATACTGCTCCCACATCTCTAAATCGTGCAGGATCGAGATGAATGGTGCCAGCCCCGTCCCTGTTGAGAGCAACCACAGATGCTTGCCGCCGGTGAAACGCGCGAGAGTCAAAAAACCGTACTGGGTTTTGTCTACCAGCAGCGTATCGCCTACGCGCAGTTTGAATAGCTCGGTCGTGAACTCACCGCCCGGCACGACGATGGAGTAGAACTCCAAGTGCTCGTCATAGCTAGCGCTGACCATTGAGTACGCGCGCCACACCGGCTTGGTTTGTCCGGCCTTGCGCACACCCAGGCGCGCAAACTGGCCTGGACTAAACCGGAAGCTTGCCGGGCGCGTGGTCTTGAATGAAAAGAGATGGTCCGTCCACTGGTGCAGCCAGGCGATGGTCTCTTCGGTAAATTTTTCTGCGCCAGTCACTGGCAGCGTGCCAGGGTTCAACGCTCAAGCAGCTTGAGCTTGTCTTTGACGTCTTTCCATTGATCGGCGTCGGCCGGCGCCATTTTCATGCGCGTGATCGAAGGCCATGCCGGAGTGAGTTCGGCGTTGAGGGCGATGAAATGTTGCTGGTCTGCGGGCACATCTTCTTCGGCCATGATCGCGTTGACCGGGCACTCAGGAATGCACACCGCGCAGTCGATGCACTCATCCGGATCGATCACGAGCATGTTCGGCCCTTCGCGGAAGCAATCCACGGGGCAGACATCCACACAGTCGGTGTACTTGCACTTGATGCAGGATTCGGTGACAACGTGAGTCATAGGTTTGGTGTGCAGCGAAAGTCTTTGAACGGTGCGATTGTAGCCAAGCACGCGTGTGCATGCACTGCTGCGGTGTGCCGCAGGCCAGAAGTGCGCTGCGCATCCATATAATCCCTGTGACACTCAGGGATTTGTCCGGGATTTGAGCTGCGCTGCCTGAGCTGCGTAAAAACAATTCGAGTAGAGGGGATGTTATGCGCTTGATGGCTGTGGTAGTGGCTGCTTTATTGATGCTGATGGCCTGCCCACCGGCCTTCGCGGCTGGCGGACAGGCGTTTTCCGGTCCGACCATCGGGCCGGTGCCGATCGAGTTTGTGCTGTTTGTTCTGGTGCTGGCCGGCGTTGCCATCTCGCATCACAATGCGATGAAAATTGCCATTGTTGGCGCTGTGGTGATTGCGCTATACAAGATTGTCTTCTCGCCGTTCAAGTTTGGCGCGGGCGTAACGGGTTTTGGCAGCCATCTTGTGCATGAATGGGTCGTGCTAGTCAATCTTCTAGCCTTGCTCGTTGGCTTTGCCATGCTCTCGAATCACTTTGAGAAAAGCGAAGTGCCCGAGATTCTGCCCAAGTTCTTGCCCAATGACTGGAAGGGTGGCTATGTGCTGCTGATCCTGGTCGCAGTGTTGTCCGCTTTTCTGGACAACATTGCGGCAGCATTGATCGGCGGCACCATCGCGGCGGCGGTATACGACAAAAAAGTGCATATCGGGTTTTTGGCGGCGATTGTCGCGGCTTCCAATGCTGGCGGTGCCGGCAGCGTGGTGGGCGATACCACCACGACCATGATGTGGATTGCTGGCATCTCGCCGCTTGAAGTGCTGGAAGCCTTTATCGGCTCGGCGGTGGCGATTGCCTTTTTTGGCTATTTCGCGGCTAAGCAGCAGCACGCCTACCGGCCGATCCAAAAACGCTCCGGCCAAAACGCGCATGTGGATTGGGCGCGCGTGAGTATCGTGCTGTTTATTCTGGCGCTGGCAGTGTTTGCCAACGTTGTGGTCAATACGCAGTTTTCTGAGTACGCCGACATGTTTCCCTGGCTGGGCGCTGCGGTGTGGGTTGCCATCCTGCTGAGCACGCCGCTGCGTGCACCCAACTGGTCTTTGCTGCCGGATGCGTTCAAGGGCGCGACATTCCTGCTCTCACTCGTGCTATGCGCATCGATGATGCCGGTGGACCAGTTGCCGGCTGCGTCCTGGCAAACCGCGTTTGGGCTGGGATTTGTGTCGGCCGTGTTTGACAACATTCCTCTCACCGAACTTGCCATCAAGCAAGGCGGCTATGACTGGGGCTTTCTGGCCTTTGCAGTGGGTTTTGGCGGCTCGATGATCTGGTTTGGCTCCAGCGCGGGCGTGGCGCTGTCCACCATGTATCCGCAGGCCAGAAGCGTGGGGGCGTGGATCAGGGGCGGCTGGCATGTTGCGGTGGGCTACGTGCTGGGCTTTATGGCCATGCTGTTTGTGCTTGGCTTTCATCCCGGCTCCACGCCGCGCGGCTCATCGCTTGAGCTGCCTGCGTATGCGCTGGCATTTGAACCGGCTTGATTGAAAGGCGCATCATGCCCGCCCCTACCATTGCCATCAGCCGCGCGATTTTTGACGATCAGCTTGCAGCGCTGAAGTCAGACTTTGCCGTTAAAGACAATCAAATTGATACGCCGCTGGGCGCAGCGCTGGCGTCGCATGCCGGC
Organism: Burkholderiaceae bacterium; assembly: GCA_051649325.1. GTDB lineage: Bacteria > Pseudomonadota > Gammaproteobacteria > Burkholderiales > Burkholderiaceae_C > JBJOQV01. The sequence continues at coordinate 2,637 of JBOFGW010000045.1, forward strand.
AAGGCGCAAGGCCTGCTTGCCACTGCGTCTGACCCGATCAACGCTGCGTTGCTCGCTGCCTGCCCGAGCTTGAAAATCATCTCCAACATTGCCGTGGGCTACAACAATATTGATGTCGCCGCGGCCACCGAGCGCGGCATCATGATCACCAATACGCCCGGCGTGCTGACAGAAACGACGGCCGACATGGCCTGGGCTCTGCTCATGGCCACCGCGCGCCATGTGCCGCAGAGCGAGCGCTGGTTGCGCGACGGCAAGTGGGACAAGTGGGCGCTGCAGCAGTGGCTGGGTAAAGACGTGCATGGCGCGACGCTGGGCATTGTCGGCATGGGGCGCATCGGCGCGGCGGTGGGGCGGCGCGCGGCCGGGTTTGGCATGCATATCGTTTATCACAACCGCACCGAATCCTTGGAGGCCAAAGTACTCAACGCACGCTGGCTCAGCCTTGACGATCTGCTCAAGACGGCGGATTTTGTCGTGCTGGTGCTGCCGTACTCTAAAGACACGCATCACATCATCGGTGCGCGCGAACTTGCGCTGATGAAGCCGGACGCAATGCTGATCAATATCGCGCGCGGCGGCATTGTGGATGATGCAGCGCTCGTGGAAGCGCTGCAAAACAAACGCATAGGCGGCGCGGGGCTAGATGTATTTGAAGCAGAGCCCGCGCTGGATAAACGCTTTCTGAGTCTGGACAACGCCGTGCTCACGCCGCACATCGGCTCGGCCAGCCTGAACACACGCCGCGCGATGGCTGCGCTAGCCATCAAAAACCTGCGCGCTGGACTTGCGGGTGAAATTCCTCCTAATCTTGTCAATCCGCAGGTCTTGAACAAGTAAAACCGCAAAGGGGCAGCATGGCAGACGTCAAAATTTCACGGCAGCACGGCATGAGCATTGCGCAGGCCAAAAAGGTGGCGCAGAAAGTCGCCGATGACATGGCCAAGGAATACAGCCTTGAGAGTGAATGGGACGGCGACACGCTGCACTTTGAGCGGCCCGGGGTGAAAGGCAATCTGGAAGTGACTGCGCAGACCATGGTGGTAGAAGTCACGCTGGGCTTTCTGTTCAAACCCTTCGCCGGCAAATTCCGCGACACCATGAGCGCCAATTTCGACAAACTGCTTGCGGCACCTGCCGCCAAGAAAGCAGCGCCTAAAAAGAAGGCTTAAAGCAGGGGTTCAAAGGCTTTTACGCAATATCTATGCGGGTTTTGAGGCATTTTTGCCTCAAAACCCGCATGGAATATGCGTATTCCTTTATTGGTTCTTGCCCTTGCGCGCTGCAGCTTCTTCCTGCATTGACGTCTTGAGCCCGTCCATCGTGACGCAGCCTTTCTTGTCTTTGTCCGCGCGCTCAAAGTTGCTGTAAAGCCGTGGCATCTTGCCCTTGGCTTCTTCTTTGGTCACGCAGCCGTCTTTGTTGGTGTCGGCGGCGGTGAAGCGGCCTTCAAGCTGCGCATTGATCTGCTGCATTTGCTCTGGCGTAGGCTGCGCAAATGCGGCGCTGGCAGAAAGGAACAGTGCGTAGAACGCGCCGTATTTGGCGAGGGTGCGAGTTTTCATGATGCAGTTTCTCCTGTTTCAAGTAGAAGTGGTTGAGGTTGGTATGACTTGATGCAGCTGGGCACGCTTCAAATTGGCGGTCGTCAGCCCGGTGCCGTCGGGCCGCCAGCCGGGGCGGGCAAATAAGTAGCCAGCGGCTTCGCGCACGCTGCGCGCGCCGGCAAGGTCTTTGCCAATCGCAATCCACTCGTGCAGCGCAATCACAAACGGGTTGTACGAATTCACTTGCTTGATCAAGCCGTAGCGCGGCGGATTGGTCTTGCGCTCTGGCACGTAGGTGCCAAACAAGCGGTCAAACACCATCGTCACGCCGCCGTAGTTGCAGTCCAGATAGTCCGTATTGGTGGCGTGGTGCACGCGGTGATTCGAAGGCGAGTTAAACCATTTGTCGAACCAGCCCAGCGGGCCCACCAACTCGGTGTGCAGCCAAAACTGATAGGTCAGATTTACCGCCAGCGCCAGACCAATGGCTGCCGGATGAAAGCCGAGCAAAGCCAGCGGTGCGTAAAACAAAAAGTGGCCGCTGATTGCGCCAGTCCAGCCCAGCCGGTAGGCTGCAGACAGATTGAAATGCTGCGGCGAGTGATGCACCGCGTGTGTGGCCCAAAACCAGCGGCTTTCATGGCTTGTGCGGTGGTGCCAGTAATAGAAAAACTCAAGACCCACAAACAGCAGTGCGATGCCCCAGACGGTATTGAGCGGCACCGTCCACAAACGCTGCTCCCAGAACAAAAACAGCACGCCTGCTGCGACCCCGGCAAATACAACGCCAATCAGCCGCTGCCCGATGGCAATCGCCAGGGATGCGGCGCTCTCGCGCCAGTGGTAGGTGCCTTTTCGCACGCGGGAGATGTAAAAAGCCTCGGCGATGGCGATAAGCACCATGAGCGGAAAGAGCCACATCAAAGGTTTGCCTTGCAGTTCCATAGCGATCCCGTCTTTGGCGTGTTGTCAAAGTTCGGGCGGCACGCGTGCACCGCCCGGCTGCGCAGTGATTACTTCTTGGTCGGGCAGGCCACGGTTTCGCCAGCCGGGTTGGTGCAAGTGGCGGTGCGCGTCACACCTTGGCCGCTTTGGTAGGTGGTATTTGCGTTGTACGTGCCGCCCTGCGCACCGGTGGCGCTGGTGGTGCGCTCGCCGGATGCCGTGCCGTCTGCGGCGCGTGTCGCGCTGCCGGAGCTTTGCACTGTGCCTTGCGCGCCGCTGGCGGCAAAGCCACCAGTGCGGCTGGCTGAGCCGTCTGCATTGACCGTGGTTTGGCTGGCGCGCATGCCTTTGGCGCCGTTAGGCCCTGCGAACGCGCCGCCGCTGGCGGCCTGTGCGTTGCCTTGGCCGTCAGTAGTTACGCCACGGGCACGTGCTGCGGCGCCGCCATTGGGGCCTTTGACTGCGCGGGCTTTGCCAGCTGTCACGCCGCCGGCAGCGTTTTCTTTGGCAAAACGGCCGCCCACGGTTCCGGCAGCGCTCGCGTCTGTGGCAAACATGCCCATGCTCAGGGTGGTTGCGGTGAGAATAGCGATCCTCGATTTCATGGCGTAACTCCTGTCAATGTGAGATGGTTTGCCGTTGTCGGCGGCGTATGAGCACAGTAGGCGTCCGGCAGGCAAAATGGGTTTCACACAATCGGTGGCTTGTCACAAGCTCTTGCAGGGTGGCCGGCTTGTAGCTGTTTGTAATAAAAAGGGACACGTCAGGGAGTTGGGCGCCACGCCAGCGCCTGCTAGCGTTTCATCTGTGCTGACCAAATGAACCAACAACCATGGAAACAACTGCCATCATTCCCACCCGCGTGTTGATCGTCGATGACGAATCCGAGCTGCGCGGCCTGTTGCAGCGCTATTTGGGCGAGCAAGGCTTCACCGTCCGCGCGGTGGCCGATGCCGGCGAGATGGACCGCTTGCTCACGCGCGATGTATTCGATGTAATGGTGCTTGATCTGATGCTGCCCGGCGAAGATGGCCTGGCGATCTGCCGCCGCCTGCGCGCGCAGGGCGAGACCATGCCGATCATCATGCTCACGGCGCGCGGCGAGCCGGTAGACCGCATCATCGGGCTGGAAATGGGCGCGGACGATTACCTGGCCAAACCCTTCAATCCGCGCGAGTTGCTGGCACGCATTGGCGCGGTGCTGCGGCGGCAAGAAATGGCGCGCGCCGGCGCGGTGGCGCCCAAAGAAGAAATTGTGCGTTTTGGCGAGTTCACGCTCAATCTTTCTGCGCAGACGCTGGCACGCAGTGGTGAAAACAACAGCAGCGAAAACATTGTGCTGACCTCCACCGAGTTTGCTTTGCTCAAAGTACTGGTGGCTAACCGCGGCCGGCCGCTGGGGCGCGACCGTTTGCTGGAGCTTTCGCAAGGGCGCGATAGTGAAACGCTGTCGCGTAGCGTGGATGTACAAGTGCTGCGGCTGCGCCGGCTGATTGAAGACGATCCCGCCAACCCGACCTGGATCAAAACCGTGTGGGGCAAGGGCTACGTGTTTGTGGGTGAAAGCGCGGCAGGCGGCAATCCATGAGGTGGATTCCCAAGAGTTTGTTCGGCCGCAATCTGCTGCTGCTCGCTGGGCTGATCGTCGTCGCGCAATTGTCCGCCGCGCTGATGTTTCGCTATGGCTTGGTGGAGCCGCGCGTGGGCCGCTTTGCCACGCTTACAGCAGCGCAGATCCGCGCCACCCAAGTGGCGCTGCGGGCTGCTGCCGATGTTGGACAGGCCGAGCGTTTTGTTGCGGCCCTGCGCAGCGCTGACGCAATGAGCATCCTGGTGCAGCAAGAACCGCCGGATACTTTTGCACCGCGCACGTTCTGGCCAGTGCGCGATTTTCTCGCGCGCGTGCAAGAAGAACTGGGCGCGGACTATCAATTGCATTGGCGCGCCGCGCCCGCGCCGATGTTGTGGGTGCAGATGGATCTACCGCAAGGCCGCTACTGGCTGGGCTACAAGGCCGAGCGGCTGGTAGCTGATCTTTCCGCCGGGTTGCTGGCGATTTTTATCTTGGTGACGGGCCTGGCGCTGGCCGGTGCGGTGTTGATCCAGCGCCGCTTGAACCGGCCGCTCACGCAACTGGCGCAGGCCGCCACGCGCGTGGGGCAGGGCGATTTGAGTGCGCGCTTGCCGGTGGCCGGCCCAAGCGAAATTGCGCAAGTGGCGGCGAGCTTCAATCAAATGTCCGCCAGCCTGGCGCAACTGGAAAGTGACCGCGCCGTCATGCTGGCCGGCGTGTCGCATGATTTGCGCACGCCGCTGGCAAAGATGCGGCTGGCGATTGAATTGCTGCGCAGCAAGCCCGACGCGCAGCTGCTTGACGACATGCAGCGCCATATTGAAAACATCGATGCCATCATCGGCCAATTTTTGGCCTATGCGCGCGTGGGCAACGATGAAGCGGTGCAGAAAGTTGATCTGGAAGCCATGCTGCGTACGCTTGCACTCGAAAGTGCGCGCCAGGGTACGGTGTTTGAAACGCAGATCAGCGCCTTGCCGCCACTTGCGCTGCGGCCGGTGGCAATGCAGCGCGTGTTCACCAATCTGATGGAAAACGCACAGCGTTATGGCCGCGCGCCATTTTCCATTGCCGCGCAAACACAGGGCAATCAGGTGCAGGTGCGCGTGATCGATAGCGGCGATGGCATCACGCCAGGCTCGGAAGAAGAGATCAAGAAACCATTTGTACGGCTGGATGCGTCGCGTGCAAGCAGCGGCTCAGGCCTTGGTCTTGCGATTGCAGATCGCATCGTGCGCTTGCATGGCGGCACGCTGACCGTGGGCAACCGTGCCGGCGGCGGGTTTGAAGCGGTGGTGGCTCTTCCGGTGAAAACTTAAAAGCGACTACGCAATATCCATGAGGTTTTTGAAGCATTTTTGCCGTAAAACCCGCATGGAATATGCGTATAGCCTTTGTAGACTGCTCAATTCCAGCCGTTGAGCAAGTCCAGCGCCGCGATGTTCAAGAAGTGGTCAAAGCGGCCGCCGCTGTTGTAGTCGATGGCAATCTCCAGCCGGTTCAGGCCGGTGACCAGCACGCGTACGGTATCTGCGGGATGCAGCACCGTGAGCTGGCCGGCCGCCAGCAGCCCGTCGCTGTTGCGAAAGGCAAAGGGCGTCACCGTTGTCACGCTAAACGCTGTGGTGAAGCCGTTCTCAAACAGCGTCACATTCTGGTTGGGTGACAGGCGCACCACGCCCGCGGCCACATCGTCCACATAGCCCCAGCGCACATCGCTCACACGGTCGGTGCGCTGGCCACCGGCGAACGTGATTTCAAGCAGGTTCGTCACATAGGCAGTGGAAAGCACCGCGCCGTCGCTGTTGCGGATAACGTACTCAATCGTGATCGAGCCGTTGAACGTAGCCGCCACACCGCGCACGGTGGCGGACAGATTGCGCGGCGTAAAGCGCATCGACACGACCGTGTCCGTAGCACGCACAACCGTGCTCACTGTCAGATCCAGCGCGCCGTTGAGTATCAGGCTCACGCCGTCATTGGATGCGCCGCAATTGGTAAAGGCCATCGAGACCAGATCGCCGCTCGTAAAGGTGGCGGAGTTATCTGCGTCAGTGACGGAAAACAACAAGCTGCCGCCAGCCGCGGTACAGGCCGCAGAAATATCCAGCGTGGTGGTCTTGTAGCCATTGACGCTGCGCAAACCTTCCATCGCGCTGAGCATCACGTTGGCAGGAACAAGCAAACTCATCGGCCCGCTAGCGATGCTGGCGCTGGTGACTTTGAACGCCTGCGCGTCGGTCACGCTGCCGGCTGAAGGGCCGTCTGGAATGGTGCCGCCGACGGATACATCTACACCGCCGCCGCAGGCTGCCAGCAAGGAGGTGGCGGCTGCAGCGATCCAGAGTTTGCATCTGGCGGCGATCGAGGGGGTGTTCATGTGTGCTCCCAAAAAGTGATTGGATGTTTAGCGTTCACGCGTGGCGCGGATCACGGCGTCTTGCACGCTTTGGCCGCGTTCAGTGCGTTGTATCTGGCGTGGTGGCTCGGGCGATTTGGGTGCCGGTTGCGCACGCGGTACTTCGCGCTGCTGAAACTGCTGCGGCTGCTGCACTTGTGGCTGCGGCATCGGCGCACGCATCTCTGGGCGCTGCTGCCATTGCTGCGCGCCGCGTGCAGCCGCTTCGGCGGCCGCTTGCTCGCCCCGCAGGTTTTGCGGACGCTGATCTTTGGGCGGCATCACGGGCATGGGTTGCGGCGGTGCGGGTTGCACAGGCTCAGGCGCGGTCTTGACGTAGTT
>JBOFGW010000046.1:0-2287 GCA_051649325.1 Burkholderiaceae bacterium
CTAGTCTGGCCGCAGTCAGCACGACGAGTTTTTCACCGGCTGCATGTTCCTGCGCGGTGGGCGCTTTGAGGTCATGCTGCTTGCGGATGGCAATGTAGTCCGGCTTCCAGCCGCGGCTGGCGAGCCATTGCATGGCTTCTTGTTCCACTTGCGCAAGATTCGCTGCGCCGTTGTTGACGGCGGCCTTCACCGCTTGCAGACGCGCAAACAGCTCTGGCGCTTGCGCGCGCTCGGCGCTGCTCAAATAGCCGTTGCGCGATGACAAAGCCAGGCCGTCATCGGCGCGCACGGTTTCATGCGGCACGATTTCAATTGGCAGCGCAAACTGCTCGCACATGCGGCGCACGATCATCAGCTGCTGATAATCCTTTTTGCCAAAGATAGCCACGCGCGGCTGCACGCAAGAAAAAAGCTTCAGCACCACAGTCGTGACGCCGATAAAAAAGCCGGGGCGAAACTCGCCTTCGAGCATGTCGGCCAAATCTGCGGGCGGGCTGACGCGGTACTCCTGCGGCTCGGGATACATTTCTTTTTCCAGCGGCGCAAAGCAGCAGTACACGCCGTTCGCTTGCAGCTTTTCGCAGTCAGCCGCGAGTGTGCGCGGGTAGCTGTTGAAGTCTTCGTTGGGGCCAAACTGCAGGCGGTTTACAAACACGCTGGCCACCACCGGGTCGCCGTACTCGCGCGCTGTGCGCATGAGCTGCAAATGGCCTTCATGCAGATTGCCCATCGTCGGCACAAACGCTGCGCGGTCTTGGCCGCGCAGTTGATCGCGCAGTTCCTGAATGGTGTGGACGACTTTCAAGCAGTTCTCCCTGAAATATCAGGCCGTTTTGAAGAGTTTACGCAATATCCATGCGGGTTTTGAGCCGATTTTGCTCCAAAACCCGCATGGATATTGCGTAGTCGCAATGTCGATATTACGCAATGTTAAAGAATTCCCTGCGGCTGCGCATATTACCGATCTGGTCGATCAAGAGGCCATAGTCTGCATCGCTGGCAATCGGGTTCAGGTGCTCGGTATTCACGATCAAGAGCGGCGCTTCGTCGTAGTGGTGAAAGTAGTCGGCATACGCCTGATTTACCCGGCCCAGATAGTCTTCTGAAATATAAGACTCCATCGGCACCGCGCGGCGGCGCACACGCGCCACCAGCGTGTCGGTCTGCGCCTGCAACAGGATCACCAAGTCTGGCTTGGGTACTTGCGGCCTGACGTTATTGAAGATGGTGCGGTAAAGCAGGTATTCATCGTCAGACAGCGTCATGCGCGCAAACAGTGGATCTTTTTCCAGCAGAAAATCCGCAACGAACACCTGCTGAAAAAAATCAAACTGCGCCAGATCGCGGAGTTGCTCCACGCGCTGAAACAAAAAGCAAAGCTGCGTGGCCAGCGCATAGCGTTGCCCATGCTCGTAGAACTTAGGTAGAAACGGATTTTCACCGGGCAGCTCCAGCAAGAGCTGCGCATCCAACTGTGCCGCCAGCCGCTTGGCAAAACTGGTCTTGCCCACGCCGATGGGGCCTTCAACAACAATGTGCCGGAATTGCTCGATGCTCATGCAGACCGAAACATAAAGTACACCGCGCCGATAAGGCACAGCGCCGCCCACAGATAATCCAGCTTGAGCGGTTCTTTCATATAAAACAGCGCAAACGGCACAAACACCGAAAGCGTAATGACTTCTTGCATGATCTTGAGCTGCGCCACCGAGAACATGGTGTAACCGATGCGGTTGGCCGGCACTTGCAGCAGATATTCAAACAGCGCAATGCCCCAGCTGATCAGCGCCGCAATCCACCACGGCCGGTCGGCCAGGTTTTTCAGGTGCGCGTACCAGGCAAAGGTCATGAACACGTTGGAGAGCACCAGCAAGCCGATGGTTTGCAGCGGAATTGGAATCGACGCGTTCATTGCTTGTGAATCACTTGGTCAGCCACGTGCGGCAACTGGTCTGCAGCGGGGCCAATGCCGGGAATGACGGCATCCGGCCATACCTCCAGCAGCGGCAGCAGCACAAAAGCGCGCAGATGCATGCGCGGATGCGGCACGGACAGCGTGGGCGTGGTGATGGCTTGATCGCCATAGAGCAGCAAGTCCAAGTCCAGCGTGCGCGGCGCGTTTTTGTATGGCCGCTCGCGGCCATGTTGCCGCTCAATGGCGAGCAAGCTCTTGAGCAAGGTTAGCGCAGGCAGACTGGTGCGGATGAGCTGCACCGCGTTCAGATAATCCGGCCCGCTGGATTCCACCGGTGCGCTGCGGTAGATACTGGAAAACGCAAGCGACTCT
>JBOFGW010000047.1:0-21120 GCA_051649325.1 Burkholderiaceae bacterium
CCAGCGCGGCCAGTGCGATTTTTGATGCATCGGTTTCACGCGTGAACATGCTTTCGCCGTAGAACATGCGTCCTATACACATACCGTACAGTCCGCCCACCAGTTGCGCGCCGCGCCACACCTCTACGCTGTGTGCGTAGCCCAAACGGTGCATCGCCAAGTAAGCGCGTGCAATTTCAGGCACGATCCAGGTGCCATGCGCATAGTCGCGCGCCCCGGCGCAGTGCGCAATCACGCTGGCGAAATCTGTATCCACCTTGATCGCAAGCGCACCTTCGCGCGCCAGCGCACGCATGCGTTTGGCGAGCGATTTGCGCAGCGTAAAGTCTTGCGTGGCCAGCACCATGCGCGGGTCTGGGCTCCACCACAGAATTGGGTCGCCCTCGGAATACCAGGGGAAAATGCCATTTGTGTAAGCATCCAGCAAGCGCTGCTCGCTCAAATCCGCGCCGGCGGCCACTAAGCCGTTGGGGCGCGCGGCAGCCGCCTCGGGCGGAGGAAACGGATCATCCAGTTCCAAATACGGGATCCGCATACGGGAAACTTGCATCAAAGTGGCGCAACCGGAAGAATACGCCGATGGACAGTTCTGCACAGGAAAGACCGGACTCCGCACATCTAGCCCAGCTTATCGATTGTCTGGAAGATGGCCTGCTGGAGCGAGATGCGGCTGTGCGGCTCGCGCTGCTGGCCGCGCTTGCCGGCGAGCATTGTCTGTTGATCGGCCCGCCCGGCACGGCTAAGAGCGAGCTGGCGCGCCGTCTGCAGCACGCGTTTGCCGGAGCCCGCTACTTTGAGCGTCTGCTGACCCGCTTTTCCGTGCCGGATGAGCTGTTTGGCCCGCTTTCGCTCAAGGCGCTGGAGCAAGATCGCTACGAGCGCCAGACCGACGGTTTTTTGCCCACCGCGCACGTGGCGTTTTTGGACGAGGTGTTCAAAGCGAATTCCGCCATTCTCAACGCGCTGCTCACTCTGCTCAACGAGCGGGAATTTGACAACGGCGCGCAGCGGCTGGCCGCACCGCTGATCAGCCTGATCGGTGCCACCAACGAAGTACCGCAAGACGAAGCGCTGATGGCCTTTTACGACAGGTTCTTGCTGCGCGTGCCGGTAGGCCCTGTTTCAGACGCCGCGTTTGACGCGCTGCTCGCGCTACCGGGTAGCCGCGTGCTGCCGGATTGCGCGCAGATCGCTCCGGAGCAGTGCCAGGCGCTGGCTGAAGCGGCAGATTCTGTGCTGCTACCGCCGGATGCGCTGGCACTGCTGCAATCGCTGCGCGCCTGGCTGCGCGAGCAGGAAATCACGGTATCCGACCGGCGCTGGCGGCAGATTTCGCGTTTGCTCAAAATTCAGGCCGCCAGCCGCGATGAAGAAGCGGTCAGTCCATGGGATGCCTGGGTGCTGCCGTACTGCGTGGCGCATGAGCCGCAGCAAATTGACCTGCTGATCGCATGGTTCTACCGCGAGGTGGCGCGCGCCGCGCCGTTTGATGCACCGTGGCTCACGCGCGCGGTGCAAGCGTTTGAGCAGCAACTGCAAATCGAACAAAGCGCGCGCGTTGAAGTGGATAGCGATGCCGGCAAGATGGCGCTGGCAAAAAGCCTGGGCGGCGCTGCAGAAGCCGCCGCGCCGCGCCTGGTGGGCAAAGGGCTCGAAGCAAAGCTGGGCAAGCACTACAGCGCCGCGCATGTGGCCGCGCGCTGTGCGCAAGTGGCAGAGATCCTCGCGCGCGTGATTGAGTACTACTGCATCATGCAAGACAACGCGCGCGCCGCGCAGCAGGGCGCCGCCGCGCACCTTTGGCTGCCGCCAAGCTGGCGCATGCAAATCGATCAAATGCACGCACAGGCGCTGATGGATATTGGCACGCTGGCCCAGCAACTCACCAGTGTGCATGCCGGCTTTGCAGCCTTGCCCGTGGACCCCATGCTGCAGGCGACCGAGCCGCCGCCGGTGCAGATTGCCGCATAGCTAGCGCAGCGCCGTGCATTCGCTGAACCGGCCGTTCCACCATCTTGAAGCGCTTCCGCGCGGCTTGTGGCTGCCCGGTGTGATCAACTCAGCCGGTCGCACGCAGCTGCGGCTGCCCGATCTGCAAGCGTGGATGGCCGCTTTGCTGCGTGGCGAACTGCCGCCGCAAGAAGCGCACTTTGGTGATGCACATGCAGTAGGCGCGCTGCGCAGCGCCATCGGCACGCTGGGTTTGCCGCAACTGAGCAAAGGCAGCGATGCGATGGCGCAGCAGATTGTGCGCACCGCGCTGTGGCATCTGGATACGCTGATCGATATGCCGCGCTATCTGCCGCGTGCAGACGCCATCGCGCGCATGGCCGATGCCTTCACTGCCGAGTGGGCGCTTGAAGCGCACGGCTGGGAAGAAGTGCTCGCCTTGCTGCACGGCCTGGGTGACTTGGCCCATCAGCGCTGGGACACGATGGCCGGCCGCCTGCAATCACGCAACTGGCAGGCCGCGCAGCGCATCAGCCAGCAGCTCGCCGCCATGCCGCAACTGGCCGCGCTCATTGAACACCTGGGCCGCGCACAGGTGCTGGAACATGCGCCGGATGCCGCGAGCGCGCAGCCCATGCCATCGCGCGAGCAGCATGCGCTTGCCGCCACCGTGCTCTACACCCATCTGCCCGATGCGCCCAGCGAGGTGCGCGGCATCAAGCGCAGCGCCGTGCTGTCGCGCATGCTGGCGAGCGAAGCGGTGCAGATCAACCACCCGGTGCTGCGCAAGCTGTGGCGCGCACGGTTTGCAGAAGGCGCGCTGCTCACCTTTGAAGATGAAGCCGTGCTGCCGCAAGTCGTGCTATCAGATGCGCCAAAGCCACGCATGACCGCAACGCAAATGGTCAGCGAACCCAAAGCGCGCGGACCGATGATTCTCTGCGTAGACACCTCCGGCTCCATGAACGGCGCACCCGAGCAAGTGGCCAAGGCCGTGGTGCTGGCCGCCATGCGCGTAGCCTTTGCGCAAAAGCGCCCCTGCAAACTGATTGCCTTTGGCGGGCCAGACGAAATCATCGAGCACGACCTCACCTACGACCTGCACGGCCTGGATGCGCTGTTAGAGTTCATCGGCCAAAGCTTTGAAGGCGGCACCGATATTCAAGCGCCGATTGAGCGCGCCATCACGCGCATTCGCAACCAGGGCTGGCACCATGCGGATGTGCTGATTGCGAGTGACGGCGAGTTTGGCATGACACCGGCCGAACTCACCGCGCTCAATTACGCCAAAGCCACGCTCGGCCTGCGCGTGCAAGGCGTACTGATCGGCGACCGCGAAACCATGGGCCTGCTGGATGTGTGCGACGACATTTTTTGGGTGCGTGATTGGCGCCGTTATGGCGAAGGCGCAGGCCAAGCCGGGCAGGGCGCTGGTTTCTCTCCCGTGCATTCGAAAAGCCTCACAGCGCTGTACTTTCCCAATGCGCTGAAGAAGCCGGTGGGAGCACCGCACAGCGATTAAATTTTGAGATTTTTAAAGTGCTCTACGCAATATCCATGCGCTTTTTAGAGCAAAAATGGCTGGAAATGCTCATGGATATTGCGTACGCTGCGAAAAATATTCGTTTAGGCCGGGTTATATAGATCATCGTGCGCGGCAATGGATGACAACAAAATCAGGACATAGCCGAAAAGCTCCGCAATTTCTTCAAAAAATACGTGATGGGAAAGTGAATGACTCGTTTCAAAATACTGGCCCACAAACAGAAAAACGCCGCCGGCGATCAATAATTTTCCCGCCTTTGACTTGGCAAATTCAAAGGCCGCTTTCTTGTAGTGCGGCAGATGCAATGCGGCATAGATAGCGATTGAAGAAAACGCTAACGCGAGGGTCGTGTTTCTGCCGACGCCGTGTCCGATGAAGACCAGCGCTGGCGCGATATCAAACTCTTCCACGTTTATCTCTCTGAGCACAAAGCTGTAACAAAGAAGCGCGCAAAACAAAAGAATCAATCGTTCCGATTGTTTTTCAAGCACCGCAGTGAAAAAGTAGACCGTGCAAGCCAAGGCCAATACGCATGCTTGCGTGTTTTCAATCAAACCATTTTCAGCGAATACATCCGTTTGGTTGCTGGAAAGAACTTGATTGCCGACGCAAATCGTGAACCAAATAAAAGCGCTTACGACCGGAAGCGCCACAAAGTTGAGGTGGCGCAGATGTTTAATCATGATGCTGCACGCCCGTGCGTTTGACCCTAGCGGCTGACCAACAAGAACGCGAGTGGGATTGGGCAGAGTACGCATCCAAGCCATGTAACCAGCTTTGTGGCGCTGGGGTGCGATAGTTCTTTTGGGAGTGGTACAGGTCCCGCTCGATGCACTGCACAGCGTGCGTTTGCTGCAGCCGTAGGGACGGGTGCTTTTGGTGATGCGGCAGACAGGCTCTTCGGTGTAGTTGCATGATGCACCAGGCAGATCAATCGGTGCTGCCAGAGTGCGCTGGTCTCGTTGCGACTTGATTGCCCGACGGAAAAGTTAGATTGCTCGGAGGTAAAGCAGCAGGCCATCAACCGCGAGCTGCGGCTTAGCGATGAGTGCTGCAAGCTGGAGACTCAAATCCTGCGCAGCCGCAGGGTCAATGCAAGCGACACATGCGTCGGGGAGAGTGAAACGCGCCTACCAATGCAGCGCGCGTAATCGAGCCGTTTTCTTGAACTGGTGGTCGCGCATGCGTGTGACGACGCATGGCGCTGAGGTAGATCTGATCAAATCGTGGCGATATAAACTGCCTCTACGCAATATCCATGCGGGTTTTGAGGTTATTTTGCCTGAAAAGGCGCATGGATATTGCGTAAGCACTTTTGAATCTCGCTTCATTTTCGTCCTGCTTGTATTTGCTCTACAAAAAACGTAAACAAATCAATAGGTTAGATGCTTTCTACGTAGGGTTTTTACGCGTAAATGATGCTAGTCATTAACTTGACTAAATCTATCGGGAAAGCCTATAGTTGACTCATTCGCTAGGGTTCTTGGGTTGCATGAATCTGCAACTTTTGCGGCCCTGCAGCGGCACCAACGAAGTAGAGGTGATGTGATGAGATTGACGACCAAAGGCCGGTTTGCAGTAACTGCCATGATCGATCTTGGCCTGCGCAAGGACAAAGGCCCGGTGTCTCTGGCTGCGATTAGCCAGCGCCAGAATATTTCGCTTTCCTATCTTGAGCAGTTGTTTGGCAAGCTGCGCCGCCACGAGCTGGTAGACAGCACGCGCGGCCCTGGCGGCGGCTACACCATTGCCAAGCAAATGCATCTGGTGAGTGTGGCCGACATTATTTATGCAGTCGATGAGCCGCTGGACGCAACGCAGTGCGGCGGCAAAGAAAACTGCGACACCGGCAAGAACGGCCGCACCGGCCAGTGCATGACGCACGAATTGTGGGAAAACCTAAACCGCAAGATGGTGGACTACCTGGATTCTGTCTCGCTTAAAGACCTCGTGGACGCAGAGCGCGTGCGCGAAGCGCAGCATGCCAAGGTTGTTTTACATGATTTGCGGCCGGCAGCGCAAAACAGTGCGGCCGCTGAAAAGCAGCCGCTTACCGATCCACAGGCGCGCGTCGCTGCGTGAACTTTCTGCGTGAACCTTGCTTGACTGACGAGCGTTGAGAATGAAAACCCCGATCTACATGGATTACAGCTCCACCACGCCGGTTGATCCGCGCGTGGCGGAAAAGATGATTCCCTACCTCACCGGAATGTTCGGCAACCCCGCCAGCCGTAGCCATCAATACGGCTGGGACGCTGAGAAGGCCGTGGAAGAAGCGCGTGAGCACGTGGCGGCGCTGGTCAACGCAGACCCGCGCGAAATCGTGTGGACCAGCGGCGCAACCGAAGGCAACAACCTCGCCATCAAAGGCGCGGCGCACTTTTACAAAGAAAAAGGCAAACACCTCATCACGGTGAAGACCGAGCACAAAGCTGTGCTGGATACGTTCCGTGAGTTGGAGCGTGAAGGCTTTGAAGCTACGTATCTTTCACCACAACCCAACGGGTTGATCACGCTGCAGCAACTACGCGAAGCGATCCGGCCAGACACGATTCTGGTCAGCGTGATGTGGGTCAATAATGAAATCGGCGTGATTCAAGATATCGCCGGCATTGGCGAACTCTGCCGCGAAAAAGGCATTATTTTTCATTGCGATGCCGCGCAAGCCACCGGAAAAGTGGTGATCGACCTTGAAAAGACCAAGGTTGATCTGGTGACTTTTACCGCCCACAAAACCTACGGCCCCAAAGGCATCGGCGCGCTGTATGTGCGGCGCAAGCCGCGTGTGCGGCTAGAGGCGCAGATGCACGGCGGCGGGCACGAGCGCGGCCTGCGCTCCGGCACGCTGGCTACGCACCAGATCGTAGGCATGGGCGAGGCATTTCGCATCGCTCAATTAGAGATGGGTGCAGAAGCCGAGCGCGTGCGCATGCTGCGCGACCGGCTGGTGAAAGGCCTTTCCGAGATTGAAGAGACCTACATCAACGGCGATATTGAAGCGCGCGTGCCGCACAACCTGAACATGAGCTTTAACTATGTGGAAGGTGAAAGCCTGATCATGGCCATCAAGGAGCTTGCAGTGAGCTCAGGCTCGGCCTGCACGTCTGCCAGCCTGGAGCCCAGCTACGTGCTGCGCGCGCTGGGCCGCAGCGACGAACTGGCGCACAGCAGCATCCGCTTTACGATCGGCCGCTTTACCACTGAAGAAGACGTGGATTACGCGATCCATCTGCTCAAGAGCAAAATTCAAAAACTGCGCGATCTTTCTCCGCTGTGGGAAATGTATAAAGACGGCGTGGACTTGAATACCGTCAAATGGGCAGCACACTAGAGTCATCAGGAGTATCACCATGGCATACAGCGACAAAGTCATTGATCACTATGAAAATCCGCGCAACGTTGGCGCGTTTGGCAAAGACGATGAAGACGTAGGCACCGGCATGGTTGGCGCACCGGCCTGCGGCGACGTGATGAAGCTGCAAATCAAAGTCAATCCGCAAACCGGTTTGATTGAAGATGCCAAGTTCAAAACCTATGGCTGCGGCTCGGCGATTGCGTCTTCTTCGCTCGTGACCGAATGGGTCAAAGGCAAAACGGTGGACCAAGCCTTGACCATCAAGAACACCCAGATCGCAGAAGAGCTGGCGCTGCCGCCAGTGAAGATTCACTGCTCTATTCTGGCTGAAGACGCAATCAAGGCCGCGGTGGAAGATTACAAAGCCAAGCACGCTGCGCCGGTAGCGCATAAAGAGGCTGCCTAAAACATGAGCGCGGTGATGGAAAACGCTGCAGTGCAGACACCGCCGATGGTGCCCATCGGTGTCACGCTCACAGACCGCGCGGCCGCGCACGTACACAAGTTTCTGACCAAGCGCGGCAAAGGCATTGGCCTGCGCCTAGGCGTGCGCACAACGGGTTGCTCAGGCATGGCCTATAAGCTGGAATTTGTTGACACGCAGTCGCCAGAAGATCAGGCGTTTGAATCAAACGGCGTGAAGATTTTTGTCGACCCCAAAAGCCTGCCGTACTTGGCCGGCATGGAGCTGGACTTTGCGCGCGAAGGTTTGAACGAAGGCTTCAAGTTCAACAACCCCAATGAGAAAGACCGCTGCGGTTGCGGCGAGTCTTTTCGGGTCTGAGCTCGCAACGATCTAAATTCCCTCACCCGCCTGCGGGAGAGGGCTAGGGTGAGGGCGGTTTTGCTGCCGCGCATGTCACAACGGCCGCATGAACTCTTTAAACCTCAACAACTACTTCGAACTGTTTGGCCTGCCGCAGCGCTATTGCATCGACCGTGCTCAGCTGGATGCCGCCTTTCGTGATGTTGCGGCGCGCGTTCACCCAGACAAATTTGCCAACGCTGCCGACGCAGACCGCCGCGCCGCGATGCAATGGTCTACCGCAGTCAACGAAGGCTACCACGCACTCAAAAGCCCGATCAAACGCGCCGAGCATTTGCTCAAACTTGCAGGCCACGCTGTGAACGCACACACCAACACCGCCATGCCGCGCGAGTTTCTGATACAGCAAATGCAGTGGCGTGAGGCGCTTGAAGAGGCACGCGCAGCCCGAGACGAAGCGCGGCTGGATGAGCTGCATGCGCTTGTTATGAAAAGCTACACAACTAAGACGCAGCAGCTCGAACAATTGCTCGACACCGCGATAGACCACTCCGCCGCCACTGCCACCGTGCGAGAATTGATGTTTATCGATAAATTCAAAGAAGAAGTGGCGAATACGTTAGATTCGATGTCGATCTGAAGTTTTCTACGTTTGAGGTACCTCGTTGGGAGGGGTTCTATGCGGCCTTTTTTGTGGGTTATCTGTTTTTTCGTGATCACTGGGTGCGCTAGTAAACGTGTGGAGTACGTCCGTTTTGCTAACCCGGTCGAGGTGCAAGTCAAAGTGGTCAAGTATGAGGAATCCCGTAGCGCAGACAACTCTCAACAGGTGCGGTGGATGGGTGCCATGTTTGGAGTAGTAGGCGCTTTGGTGGCAACCAATATGGAAGGCACCGTCACAATGACGCATACCCATTTGGCAGTCAATGAATCGGGTAAGACATTTAGTTTGCGTGCCGACAAGAAGATGTTCAACGATGGCGCGTGCTATCGACTGGCTATTACGCGTGATTGCTACACCTGTGATGTCGGCGAAGACTTCACAGTGAAAGAAGAAATGGCCTGTACCGAAGCCTTGAAAAATGCAAAAGCTCCAGGTGAAAATGCATTGTCCAGTTTGGAACAAAAAGAAAAGACGAGTTCTCGACCAAATTAACTATGCCACTGCTCCAAATAGCCGAACCCGGCGAATCCACCGCACCGCACCAGCATCGTCTGGCTGTGGGCATTGACCTGGGCACAACCAACTCGCTCGTGGCCACTGTGCGCAGCGGCGTGGCAGAAGTGTTGCCGGATGCGCAAGGTCGCATGCTCTTGCCTTCCGTGGTGCACTACGGCGCAAACGGGCCGGATCGTGTGGGACATGAGGCGCTGGCTACTGCATCGCAGGACCCGCAGAACACCGTTATCTCGGCCAAGCGCTTCATGGGCCGCAGCCTGACGGACATTCGCAAGTTTGAAAACGCCGCGTATGACTTTGTAGAAGAGGGTGGCGGCATGGTGCGCATCCGTACCGCGTCGGGTGTGAAAAGTCCTGTAGAAGTTTCCGCAGACATTCTGCGCGTACTGAAGGATCGTGCAGAAAGCGCGCTGGGCGATGAATTGGTGGGTGCGGTGATCACCGTGCCCGCGTATTTTGACGATGCGCAGCGCCAAGCCACCAAAGACGCGGCCAAGCTCGCCGGCATCAACGTGCTGCGCCTGCTCAATGAACCCACTGCGGCGGCTGTTGCCTATGGGCTAGACAACGCAGCAGAAGGCATTTACGCCATTTACGATCTGGGCGGCGGCACATTCGATATCTCGATTCTCAAGCTCACGCGCGGCGTGTTTGAGGTGCTCGCAACCGGCGGTGATTCCGCGCTGGGCGGTGACGACTTTGACCGCGCCCTGTTTGATTGGGTGTGCGCGCAGGTGGCGGTGGACACTCTGCCGCCGCATGCTACGCGCGGTTTGCTGCTCGCTTGCCGCGCCGCGAAAGAGCAGCTTTCCGCGCAGACCAAAGCGTTTGTGCCTGTGCCGCGCAAAGACGGCAGCATGGCCGAGGTGGCGATTGACCGCGCCACGTTTGCAGACATCACCAAACTGCTGGTCGCTAAGACCATCACGCCTTCGCGCAAGGCGCTGCGCGATGCGCAATTGACGGTGGAAGAAATCAAGGGCGTCGTGCTCGTGGGTGGCGCCACGCGCATGCCGCACGTGCGCGAGGCGGTGCAGGCGTTTTTCAAACAAGCGCCGCTCACCAATATCGACCCAGATCAGGTCGTGGCCGTAGGCGCTGCCATTCAGGCCAACGCGCTTGCTGGCAACAAAACCGCGCATGATGATTGGCTGCTGCTGGATGTAATTCCGCTCTCGCTCGGGCTAGAAACCATGGGCGGCCTGGTGGAGCGTGTGATCGCGCGCAACAGCACGATTCCCTGCGCGATGGCGCAAGACTTCACCACCTTCAAAGACGGCCAGACCGCGATGGCGATCCACGCTGTGCAGGGTGAGCGCGAACTGGTGAGCGATTGCCGCAGCCTCGCGCGCTTTGAACTGCGCGGTATTCCGCCCATGGCCGCCGGTGCCGCGCGCATCCGCGTCACGTTTCAGGTGGATGCGGATGGGCTGCTCTCCGTCTCTGCGCGCGAGCAAACCAGCGGCGTAGAAGCCAGCGTGCAAGTCAAGCCCAGCTACGGCCTGTCCGACGATGAAATCGCCCGCATGCTGCAAGAGAGCTTTGGCACCGCGCCGCAAGACATGGCCGCGCGTGCATTGGCGGAGCAGCAGGTAGAAGCAGACCGCATGATTGAAGCAACGCAGGCTGCGCTCAATGCCGATGCGGGGCTGCTCAGCGCAGAAGAACTGCGCGCCGTGCAAACGCAAATGGCGGATGTGCGCGCCAAACGCGCCACGCAAGATACAGAAGCGATTAAGCAGGCTATCGAGCAGCTTGCCGCGGCGACTGAAGAGTTTGCCGCACGGCGTATGAATGCGGCGGTGAGGCAAGCGCTTGCCGGGAAGAAGCTGGATGAAGTGGTTTGACCTAGCGCGCTATCAAATATCCGTTCGCACTGAGCTTGTCGAAGTGCATTTGAAACACTTGAACGTTTGGCAAATGGGCTTCGACAGGCTCAGCCCGAACGGAATTTAGTCACTGATTCTCAGAAGATGCCCACCATTACCGTTTTGCCCCACCCCGATGTTTGCCCGCAAGGCGCCACCATTGATGCGCAGCGCGGCGTGAGCATCTGCAAAAACCTGCTCAACCACGACATTGAGATTGAACACGCGTGCGAGATGGTCTGCGCCTGCACCACTTGCCACGTCATCGTGCGGCAAGGCTTCAATTCACTCAATCCGCTGGACGAGGATGAAGAAGACATGCTCGACAAAGCCTGGGGCTTGAGTCCGCTGTCGCGCTTAAGCTGCCAGGCCAAAGTGGGCGCAGAGGATTTGACGATTGAGATTCCGAAGTATTCAATCAATCATGCGAAGGAAGGGTGAGTAGTGCCTACGCGGCGCGCTTGGCGGGAATGACAGAGCCTAGGGCATGTCTATATGTGAATACGCAATATCCATGCGCCTTTTCAGCCCAAAATGCTTGAAAAAGCGCATGGATATTTCGTAGAAGGCATTGAATCACCATGAAATGGACAGACATTCAAGACATTGCGATAGCGCTTTCAGAAGCGCATCCCGATGTCGATCCGCTGACGGTACGCTTCACCGATCTACACGCCTGGGTGATGGCGTTGCCGGGCTTTGATGACGACCCAAACCGCAGTGGTGAGAAAATTCTGGAAGCGATTCAGCAAGCTTGGATAGACGAGTCCTGATCAAAAACCTAATGACAAATTCAATCCCCATCGAAGCCCTGCGCAAAAACGTTGCCGACGCATTGGCAGAAGACATTGGCGCCGGTGATCTGACCGCATCGCTCGTGCCCGCAAGCGCGCGTGCCCGCGCTCGCGTGATCAGCCGCGAATCTGCAATTCTCTGCGGCACGCCGTGGTTTGCAGAAGTGTTTGCGCAGGTTGACCCTAGTGCCACGCTGGCCTGGAAGCTGGCGGAAGGCGCGCGCATGCAGCCGAATGACGTAGTGGTGACCATTGAAGGTTCCGCCCGCAGCCTGCTCACCGCAGAGCGCAGTGCGCTGAATTTCTTGCAGTTGCTGAGCAGCACCGCCACCACCGCGCGCACGTTTGCAGATGCGGTGGCCGGCACCAAGACCAAGATCGTCGATTCCCGCAAGACCATCCCTGGCCTGCGCCTCGCGCAAAAGTATGCCGTGCGGGTGGGCGGCGCATTCAATCACCGCATTGGGCTGTACGACGGCATTTTGATCAAAGAAAATCACATCGCCACCGCTGGCGGCGTCAGTGCGGCACTTGCTGGGGCGGACGCTGCGATCAAAGCAGGAATTCATCCAGCATTCGTGCAGATTGAAGTGGAAACCCTTGCTCAGCTTGAAGAAGCGCTCAAGGCCGGTGCCAAGATGGTGTTACTGGACAACATGACTCACGCGCAGATTGCAGACGCCGCACGCATCAACGCCGGCCGCGCCGCGCTCGAAGTGTCTGGCAACGTGTCGCTTGAAAATGTGCGCAGCTATGTGGAGCTGGGCGTGGATCGCATCAGCATCGGCGCACTCACTAAGCATGTGCGGGCGGTGGATTACAGTATGAGAATGGAGCATTTGTAGAGCGGCTGTTTTCTAACGCTCTGAGTATGCGAGTTTTGCTGGCCCCGTTCGCCCTGAGCCTGTCGAAGGGCATTTCGGATCAGAGCGCAGTCCGTGCAAATGTGCTTCGACAGGCTCAGCACGGACGGATTGATGTAGTTTTCGATATGAATACGCAATATCCATGCGCCTTCCCAGCCCAAAATGCCCTAAAACCCGCATGAATATTGCGTAGTCTCTTCCTAGACATAGGCGTTAAAGCATCATGAACACAGCGACCGCACAGCGCAAAGTCATCGACTTCGATCTGCCTTCTCTCAAAGGCATCAGCATCGCGCATGCCTGGGCCAGCGTGCCCAATGAGCCTACGCCTGCCGAGCGTGACGAGCTGCGCACGCGTATCAAGCGCCTGCTCAAAGAAAAAAACGCCGCGCTCGTAAGCCACTATTACGTGCACCCAGACCTGCAAGATCTGGCAGAAGAAACCGGCGGCATTGTGAGCGATTCGCTAGAGATGGCGCGCTTTGGCCGCGACCATCCTGCCACAACTTTGGTGGTGGCCGGCGTGCGCTTCATGGGTGAAACGGCCAAGATTCTCTCGCCAGAAAAAACCGTGCTCGTGCCGGAGATGGAGGCCAACTGCTCGCTTGATCTGGGCTGCCCCATCGAAGAATTTTCCAAGTTCTGCGACGCGCATCCAGACCGCACCGTGGTGGTCTACGCCAACACCAGCGCCGCGGTCAAGGCGCGCGCAGACTGGATGGTCACCTCATCCATCGCGCTGCCCATCGTGCGGCACCTCAAAGAGCAGGGCAAAAAAGTGCTGTGGGCGCCAGACCGTCACTTGGGTGGGTACATTGCCGATGAAACCGGGGCAGACATGTTGATGTGGCAAGGCTCCTGCATTGTGCACGACGAGTTCAAAGCCTTTGAGCTGGCAGAACTTAAAAAACAGTACCCAAAGGCCAAGGTGCTGGTGCACCCGGAAAGCCCGAAAGATGTGGTCAAACTCGCAGACGCCGTGGGCTCCACCAGCGGCATTCTCAAGGCCGCGCGCGAGATGGATGCTACACACTTCATCGTTGCCACCGACAACGGCATGATGCACAAGCTGCGCACCCAAAACCCCGGCAAAGTGTTCATCGAAGCGCCTACGTCCGGCAAAAGTGCCACGTGCAAAAGCTGCGCCCACTGCCCCTGGATGGCCATGAACGGCTTGCGCAATCTGGCTGCTGTGCTTGAAACTGGCAGCAATCAAATCCGCATCGATCCCGCGATTTCCGCACGCGCCAAACTGCCGATTGACCGCATGCTGGAGTTTGCCGTGAAGACTGGAATCACCGCTTCACGTGCGAGTGATGGTAAAGAAGCGGCGGTGGATAGTGGCAAGACGGGTGGGATTGGGCCGGCGTAGGCGCGGATCAAACGCGTTTTAAGTGTTTACAGCGTTCAGTATCTGAGTGGCCCAATCAGGGCAGTCTATGTACTTTTTTGCCAATTGGCCTTCGCTTGCGCGAAAAACGAGCTGCGGTTCGGTACCGTCTAGCGAGTTGTCGTACACATACAGTCTGTCAATGTCCCGAGCTACGGCAGCGCAGTTGATGATCGACTTCGAATAGCGTGAAATGATCTTGGAGATCGGTACTTCATGCCCGCCTTCGAGGACCCGCTGAGCGATCCGCGCCGCGTTGATCGCCGGCGACGACGTACCGATAAAAAACATCCGTATAAAAAACCCTGCAGCTTTGGCACGGTGTAGATAGTCAACTTTGTCGGGTGCGGAGAATACGGTTTCAAACGCCAGGCTGCGCAAATCCGCCAAGCACTTCTCTCTGCGCTCGTCGGCCAGTTTGGCGGCTTTGAGTACTGCGTCGGGGGAGTTCCAGTCGCCAAACTCATCGCGCGCAATCAAGTCTGGATTGATGTACTCGCAGCCTTCAAACCATTGATGGCGCAGAAGTGATTCTGTGATGGACGTCTTACCCGAACCGTTTGGGCCAGCTACGACAATCAGCCTAGGCCGCTGTTCTTGAGCCATCTGACTTAGCTGGCTAGATTCCACCGCTTGCGCGCTACGAGCATCTCGTTGGCCATTTCTTTGGCGAGGCGCTGTGCGGCCGCTTGTTTGCGCTCAAGTGCCAAGTCTCGCACTTCGCGCATCAGTGCTGCGAGTTGATCGTCCGATGGGTCGGTGTTTTGCATTAGCACCGGGCCGTTGATCAGTTTCACATTTTTTTCCATATACAAAGCTTACACCGATTGCTGTCGGAACCAGCTCTACTTTGCCCCCAAAATCGTAGGCAACGCCTTCGGTGCAGTCATCGGATAGTCCAAGCTGTAATGCAACCCGCGGCTTTCACGGCGCTCCAGGGCGCAGCGCACAATCAGGTCGGCGCATTCCACCAGGTTGCGTAGTTCAAGCAAATCGCGGCTGACGCGGAATTTGCCGTAGAACTCGTCGATCTCTTGGCGCAGCAGTGCGATGCGGTGTGCGGCGCGTTCCAGGCGCTTGGTGGTGCGCACAATGCCCACGTAATTCCACATAAAGCGGCGCAGTTCGTCCCAGTTGTGGCTGATGACCACTTCTTCATCGGCGTTGGTCACGCGGCTTTCGTCCCATTCGGGCACGGGTTTGGTTTCGCCAGACGGTGTGGCCAGCACATGGCGCGCGGCGCTGGTGCCGTAGACCACGCATTCCAGCAGCGAGTTTGAAGCCAGCCGGTTGGCGCCGTGCAGGCCGGTGTAGGCGCACTCGCCAATCGCATACAGGTTGGCCAGATCGGTGCGGCCAGATTCATCCGTAACGACTCCGCCGCAGGTGTAGTGCGCGGCGGGCACGACGGGGATGGGCTCTTTGGTCATGTCGATGCCCAGCGTGAGCAGCTTGGCATGGATCATGGGAAAGTGTTCTTTGATGAACGCTTCGCCTTTGTGGCTGATGTCCAGGTGCACGTAGTCCAGGCCGTGCTTTTTGATTTCAAAGTCAATCGCGCGCGCCACTACGTCACGCGGCGCGAGTTCAAGCCTCTCGTCATGGTCTGGCATGAAGCGGTGGCCGCTGGTGTGTGGCTCGCCGGGTTTCGCAGGCAATCGCAAAATGCCACCTTCGCCGCGCACCGCTTCTGTAATCAAAAACGCCTTGGCAGCGGGGTGGAAGAGGGCGGTGGGGTGGAACTGCATGAACTCCATGTTGGCCACGCGACAGCCCGCGCGCCAGGCCATCGCAATGCCGTCGCCGCTGGATGAATCCGGGTTGGTGGTGTACAGATACACCTTGCCCGCGCCGCCGGTGGCGACCATGGTGTGGTTGGCGCGCAGCGTCACCACGCGGCCAGTCTTTTGGTCTTGCGCGTACACGCCGTAGCAGCGGCGGAATTCGTCGGGCGGCAGGCGCTTGCCCATCAGCCGTGCCACTTGCCGGCCGGTGATCAAGTCCACAGCGATGTGGTGTTCCATCACCGTGATGTTGGGGTGTTTGGAGGCGAGTTCGATCAGCTTCTTTTGAATTGCATGGCCGGTGGCGTCTGCCGCATGCACGATGCGCCGGTGGCTGTGGCCACCTTCACGCGTGAGGTGCAGGTGGCCGTCTTCCTGGCTGAACTCCACGCCCTGGCTGATCAGCCAATCAATCGCTTTAGGGCCGTTTTCCACCACAAAGCGCACTGCATCGCGGTCTGACAGCATGGCGCCGGCGACCATAGTGTCGTTGTAATGGTCTTCAATCGAATCTTCGCGGTCCATCACCGCGGCAATGCCGCCCTGTGCCCAGTCAGACGAGCCGCTTTGCAGCTCACGCTTGGTGATTACAGCCACTTTGCGCGTAGGTGCGAGCGTGAGTGCTGCAGAAAGGCCGGCAAGGCCGCTGCCGATGATGAGTACGTCAAAGCTGGTAGGCACAGATTCTCCAGGGGATTTAGCCGTAAATACGCGTTTTGCTCATTCTAAGGCGTAGGCGCTTTGGACGCGGGTGCCAAAAAGTATCGGATTCCGATCCTATGCGCAGCGGCTTTTTCTACACCCTGCGACGCTGTTGCCGGCGCGCACGGCTTTGGCCACACTGCATTCCATGTTCAACAGGCCCACCTACTTAGGGCAAAGGAAAGAAGCTGTATGCAAACCGAAACCATCATTCGCCGTGATACCAAGGCGTGGCGCGCCCAGGTGTGGATTTCTTTTGGGCTGGCGGTGTCGCTCTGCGCCATTGGCCTGGCTTGGTTGCCGGGGTCTGATCTAGACCGCGCATTCATGGTGATGGGGTATGTGTTCTGTTTGTCGGCGGCGTTTGCGCTGGCCAAATTCATTCGTGATCGCGAAAGCAAGCGTTCTGATACGCCGATGTGGTCTTTGGTCGCATGGGGCGGCTTTGCCGCGGCCATGGCGCTCACGGCCTGGGGCATGCTGCAGATGCAGATCAGCCCGACCTACAAAAGCTTTTTAGGTGTGAGCTGGCTGTTTCTGATCAGCAGCGCGTTCACGCTGGCCAAGACGCTGCGCGACGGTCACGAAGCTGACTTGCTTGAAGCGCGTTTGCAAGCCCGCGCCGAAGTACACAACGCACAGTAAACACACAACCCCGTTTTGGAGCGCATCATGAACTTACGCAAATCGATTCTTTCATTCACTGTCGCTGCTGTACTGGCTGCGCAGGCGGTTGTACCTGCGGCTCATGCACAGTCCGGCCTGTCGGAAGCAAGCGCGTTGTCAATGCTGCCAGTCGCGGTGTCTGTAGTTGCACCGGTGGCCATCATCGCCGGCGGCGTGGCGTTGACGGTGGTGAGCGCGCAAGCTTCGGCGGTGGGTACTGTCATCGTGCTGGAGCGTGCGTCCGACGGCGCGCGCGCAACGCTGCAAATCAGCGGCCGGGCGATTGAGGGTGCGTCGCTTGCCGCAGGCGCATCCATCGCTGTCACGGCAATTTCTGCCGGCTATGTGCTGAGTGAGGCGGGCCGGGTGATTTGCCTGGTGCCCAACGAGCTGGGTAAAGCCCTGCTCTATAACGAACGCATCACGTTTTGAGGCCAGCCATGAAACGCAAGTTTTTGTTGATCGTGGTTGCGGCCGCTGGCGCGGCGCTCTATCAACCGGCTGCGCACGCTGGTCGCACCTGTGAAAACAAACCCATGAAGGTGTACGCCATCACGCAGGGCATGGCACTGGCCGAGCGCACGGCCAAGGCGCTGGATCAGTCTGGCGCGCAGGTGGCGATACTAGCGCGCGCCGGACAGGATTTGAGTGCCTACGGCCTGCGCTGGTCGCACCTGGGTCTTGCCTACCGGGAAGCAGAGGGCGGGCCTTGGCGCGTGCTGCACAAGCTCAACGCCTGCGGCACTGACGAGGCGAGCCTATACCGCCAAGGATTGGGCGAGTTCTTTATGGACGACCCGTTTGAATATCGCGCCGCGTTTGTTGCGGTGAAGCCCGATCTGGCTGCCAAGCTGCTGCCCGTGCTGCGCGATACGGCCAGCGCGCAGACCATGCACACACGCCGCTACAACATGCTGGCGTATCCCTGGGCACAAAAATATCAGCAGAGTAATCAATGGGCCTTGGAGACGTTTGCCTACGCGCAAAACGCGGTGGTACCCACGCGCGCAGGTGCGCAAGGCTGGCTGATGAGCCAGGGTTACGCGCCCACCACGCTCAGGCTTGGAGCGTTCACGCGGTTGGGCGCGCGCGCAACGCGTGCCAATGTGGCGTTTGACGATCATCCGAACGAAAAGCGCTTTTCTGACCGGATTGAAACCGTTACCGTGGAATCGATCTTTGCGTTCTTTGATCAGCGGCAGTTTGCCGCCGCGCCGATCACGGTGCGATAGCGGCGCTAAGGCACAACCCAGTCTTGGTGGCCGCTTGCGTAGTCGATATGCAAACGCTTGTGGCCACCGGCGCGGCTGGCGCGTAGCGCGAGAATGTCCATGGCCAGCACCTGCGCGTCGATCACGCAGAAGTTTTTAGTGAAGAGCGCCGGGTCATGCTCCTGCTGCGCCACGCTTTCGCCCGGCGCGGCCAGCGAGGTGTAGTCGCGCCACGCGTGCTCTGGCACTTGCGTGCGCACCGCGGCGGCGCGTGCATCGTTGTGATGAACGGTCGCGGTACTGCGTACGCGCAGCTGTAGGCGCAGCCGCTCGTCCCAAAACGTCCAGGCCATGCGTGGGTCTGCATTGAGGTCCGCCACTTTTGGGCTGCGCGCATCGGTGTAGAGCGTGAGAATTCGCCGCTGCGGATCGACGGCGCGCAGCAGCACAACACGTGCTTGCGGCCCGAGCGCGCCGTGGGTAGACACTACCGGATGCCGCAGCGACGAGGTGCTGTCTTGACAGGCGCGCGCGAGCAGGCGCCACGCAACGGCGTTCCAGGTTTCGGGTTCGTCTTTTTCAAAGGGTTCGAGTTGCACGATGCGCTGCTTAGTTGCGGTAAGAAAACATGAACTAACTTACCCGCTCGGGCTGAGCCTGTCGAAGCCCATTTGCAAGCCTACACATGACTCAAGGTTTCCCAAATGCGTTTCGACAGGCGGGGCGCGAACGGAATGCAGTAGCACTCTCTGAGCTTAGGCTCGTGCTGGGTGCGATGCGTTGATTCGCATCAATGCAGCTGCTCCGCAAGCTGTGCATAAAGCGGTATGCCAAAGAGAATGTTGAGCGGAAATGTAATGCCCAGCGCCGCGCCCAGGCCTAGCGCAGGATTGGACTGCGGCACGGCCACGCGCATAGCGGCCGGCGCGGCAATGTAGCTGGCGCTGGCGGCGAGCGTGCCCAGCACCGTCATGCCGCCTACGGATAGGCCCAGCAGCCAGCCGGTGGAAACACCAATCACGCCAAACGCGAGCGGTGCGGCAAGCGCAAAGCCGATCAAGCGCATGCCCACTGGCAGCACGCCGGCTAGATGCGACGCGGCCTGCAAACCCAACCCGATCAGAAACAGACCGAGCACGCCTTTGAACAAATCCACGTACAGCTCAAAGAACGGCGCCAGCCGTGCTTCGCCAGCAATCGCGCCGATGGTCAAGCCGCCCAGCAGCAGAAACACGCCTTTATTCAAAAACACTTCATGCGCGAGTGCACCCCAGCTTTGTTTAGCGGTGTCGCCGTTGGCGCGGTCTGCCATGCGCGCCAGCAGCACGCCCACCACGATGCCGGGCGCTTCCATCAGCGCAACGAACATGGCGGTATACGGCTCGTAAGCGATGTTTTGTGCGGCAAGAAAATCGGTGCAGACGGCGTAGGTCACCACGCTCACAGAGCCGTAATGTGCGCAAATGCTCGCCGCATCAATCTTGCCAAAGCGCAGCGCGCGCAAGGCCGCGTAGGCGAGTAGCGCAATCACGCAGCCCAGCACAATCACGCTGCCGGCCTTGATGCCGAGGTTGTCCACCTGCGCGTCGTGCAGCGTGACGCCGCCTTTCAGGCCGATGGCCAGCAGCAGATAGATGGAGATGGATTCGGTCAGCGCCTCGGGCAGTTTGAGATCGCTCTTGGCAAAGTGCGCCAGCACGCCCAGCAGGAAGAACAGAACGATTGGATCCAACATTGCCCCTTATGCCATAATCATAGAACGTTTATTCATGGGCATCTTCAAGTATTTTTGTCTGAAAAGGCGCATGGATATTGCGTAGATGGCATTTTAATGCCTGTGACATGCCGCTCAGTGTATTCTTTGGCCGCGCTGGCAACGACGATGGTGAGTCCAGCCAATACCAATGTGGCGCAGGTCAGATCCAGGAGCGCAGCCACATGCGCGCATGAAAACCCGCCGGCGAAATAGGCAGGGCAAGATAGATGGGTAAAAAGTACAAGAAGCAGCCAACAATGACTGCTACCACGGCATAGCCGCTGTTACGCCATGCAGCAGTGCCGCGCGCAATCAACCAGCTTGCACCCAAAGCGCTGGCCACGATCGCAAATGCAAGCGAAGGCATGTACAAATACACAAACTGGCAGCGGCCGATAAACGCCCACGGCAGCCAGCCAGCCAGAAAGCTCAGCAGCAGATACCCGGCCGGCCAGGGCGACACCACGCTGGCCGCGGGATCTGGCGCTTTTGCCGCGGGCTTTTGGCGCACCGCAAGCGCCATCAACACCGCAAGCCCCACCAGCGCAATGCAAGACCACCAGGCCAGCAGTGGGTTGGCAATCGCGTGCGCGGCATACACGGCGCGCACTTCATTCGGTGGCACTTTGTCTGCATAAGGCGGCAGCGGGTCGCTGGCCGAGCGCGATTGCTCGTACAGGTAGTTGATCGGCCGCAGCATCATGGGCCAGGTGTACCAGCGCGAGCAGTAGGGGTGTTCACCGGGGCCGTCTTTCATGTTTTTATGAAAGCCCAGCATTTGCGAATGCACCTCTTTGAAGCTCATGGTGTTGATGCGCATGTGCGGTATCCACTGCACGGAATACACGAGCAGCGGCACCGCAACAAAGTACGCCGCAAGGGTGACCGGGCGCAGCGCGGCAAAGCGCCGTGCAGATTCTGCTTTGCGCCGTGCCAGAACCCATGCGAGGCCGGTCAGCGCCCAGATCACGCCAAGAAACGCGAGGCCGTTCCACTTGACCGAGATGCATAGACCCAGCGCGATGCCTGCAAACGCGTATTGCAGATGGCGGCTGCGCGCAGACGCAGCATCCAGCCCACGCAGCCACAGCCAGTGCCCGGCCAAGCCAAACACCACCATGAAAATATTGATCAGGCCGTAGCGCGCCTCGACCAAAAACAGGCCGGAGCACAGCATAAACACACCGGCCAGCACGGCAGTGCGCAGCTGTTTGGTGAGCTGCCACGTGAGCGCGAAGGTGAGCAGCGGCAACAGGCTGCCAAACAGCGCATCCATCCAGCGGTAA
>JBOFGW010000048.1:0-13449 GCA_051649325.1 Burkholderiaceae bacterium
CCAGGTGTTTGATGGCCACTGCAAATGTCCACAGCCCCAGCACACCGGCAATCACGCCCTGCCATGCGGCTTGAAACAACAAGTCGTGCAGCGGCGCATGTAGCAGCAGTGTGCCGCCGCGCCAGAAGAGCCACGGCACGAGCAGCAGCACTGACCACGCATTGACTAGCGCCGCGCCCTGCCAAGCCGTCAAACCGCTGGCGCGAAACGATAGGCTGAAACAGGCCCACAACGCTGCGGCGCAGATAAACAGTGCGTCGCCCGGCAAGGTGGCTGCGCTCGCCCCGGCCAGTGATTTTGCGCCAAGCGTGAACGCGCCCAGCGCCATCAGCGCCAGGCCGATCGCGCGCAATCCGGCCGGGCGTTCCCGCGTGAGCAGCCATACAAACAGCGCGGCAAACAGCGGTGACACGCTGGCCATCAGCACGCCCATGTGCGCAGAAGGCGCAAAGCGCGTGCCCGACATGGCCAGCACACCAAAAGGCAGGCCCGCGCCCGCGGCCATCAGCGCCAGCGTGCGCGTTGCAACGCCGCGCGGCAAAAGCCCTACGCGCCATGTGATGGGGAGCAGCAGCAGCGCGGGAATACCGTAGCGCAGAATGACCAGATCCTGCGCAGCGATGGTGGATGTCGTGGCCTGGCGCGTCACCACTTGCCAAAGCCCGCCGATCAATGCAGCGGCAAAACCTGCGGCAAGGCCAATGAATAAGGATTTGTTTTGGAACATCCGTGCTCCGCCAAATGCGAAGCTTGATTGTCCTAATGGATCATTGGCAGCGCTGTCAGATTCTTGCGCATTTGGTGTGGCGCTACACCAAACCAGCGGCCAAACACGGCGGAAAAGTGGCTGTGGTTTGCATAACCCAGGTCGAGTGCCAGCGCGGCGATGTCGCGCTGGCCTTGCTGCAAGCACGCAAGCGCTTTGAGCATGCGCAGCTGCGTGCGATAACGATGAATCGTCTGCCCAGTCTCGCACACAAACAAGCGCGCCAAGTGAAACGCAGAGCAGTGCGCCGCGCCAGCAATCTGCGCCAACGAATCATTGCGCTCTCCATGCGCGGCCAGGTATTCGCGTGCGCGTGTCACAGCGCGACGTGGTGTACGCGGCGCTGCGGCGGGCGGCAACAGCTCATGTGCAAGCAAGAGGAGCGACTCTTCCAGTTGCAGAGCCTCCAGCTGCTGCGCACGCCACCGGGTTTGCCACTGCGCCAGCCGCAGATGCAAAGACAGGGGCACGCGCGCCCAGCCTGGGTGCACACCAGCATCGGCCAGTGTGATCAGCATGTTGCGCTGCCCCGCCCACGGCCGCCGCAGGCGGTAGGGCTGCTGCGGGTGTAGCCACAGCGCAAGCTGCGGATCGCAAAACTGCTGCTTGCCCGCCAGCGCGCATGTAAACCCCAGCGTGAGCGGCACAAGCAAGCGCGCGCTGTCCACCCGGTACTCGTCGCTCCACGCGTCATCTGCGACGCTGAGCGTGACGGTTTGCCACTGAATGGTGGCGGAATCAAAGATGTGGTCGCGGTGATAAGGCACGGCACAAACCAAAGCTGCGGATGAGAACCATGATAGTGCGCTAACAGCTGCTTCGCCGGGCAGTTGAAGCAGAGTTTAAAGTGCTCTACGCAATATCCATGCGCTTTTTCAGGCAAAAATGGCTCAAAACCCGCATGGGTATTGCGTAAAGCACTTTCAAATGCTGCCCAAAACGCTTCTACGCACCGGCCGCAGAATCGCTACACTTTTAAGCAAAACAAGTACAACGACAGGAGACAACATGCAGCCAGTGCTGCGGTTTCGGGGAGCGGTGTGGGCGCGCGCATTGCTGCGCCTATTTGGCTGGACGGTGAAGTTCAATGGTTTGCCCGGCCCCAAGGGCGTGATCATTGCGTACCCGCACACCAGCAATTGGGATTTTGTGGTGGGCATCCTGGCCAAGTGGAGCATGGGCGTGCCGCTGAATTTCTGGGCCAAGGAAGGGCTGTTTCGCGGCATCTCGCGCTACACGCTGGGGCCGCTGATGCGCGCGTGGGGCGCGATTGAAATCGACCGCACCGCCAGCCAAGGCGTGATTGAAGAGACTATCAAGCAAATCAAGGCGAGGGATTATTTTTGGCTCGCACTCTCGCCGGAAGGTACGCGCAAGTACCAGGACCATTTGAAAAGCGGGTTTTATCGCGTGGCCATTGGCTCAGAGGTGCCGGTGGGCCTGGCGTACTTTGATTTTGCGCGCAAGACGGTTGGCTTGACCGAGTTCATCACGCTCACGGGCGAAGAGAAGGCCGATCTCGCGCAGATCGCCGCGTATTACAAAGACTTTACCGGCGCGCGGCCCGATCAGGCCGGGCCGTTTCGTTTTCGAGAATTGACTTAGCTGCTGCGCGGCGCAAAGAGCTTGTCGCTCGGCAGGCGCGTGCTGGCGTCGTATGTCGGGCCGCTGGCAAGCTGGGCGTAGTAGGGCGTGAAATCCGGCGCGGTGGCTTCAAACAATTGTTCAAAGCTGTCGATCACAAAATAGGTGTGCTGAAAATCGTCGATCTTGTAGCGCGTGGCCATCACGCGCATCAAATCAAAACCGATGCGCTGCGGCTTTGCATCAAACAAGGCGTACTGCGGCTCCGAGCCGGAAGAAAGAATGCCGGCGCCATAGACTTTCAGTCCATCGGCGGTGTTGATCAGGCCAAACTCCACCGTGTACCAATACAGGCGCGCCAGATACTCCAGCGCGTGCAGCCCGTCTGCCTTCAAGCCGCCCTTGCCAAACGCTTGCATGTAGTCGGCAAACATCGGGTTGAACAGCAGCGGCACGTGGCCGAAAAAATCGTGAAAGCAGTCGGGCTCCACGATGTAGTTGAACTCATCTTCATTGCGCAGCCAGGTCGTGATCGGAAAGCGCCGGTTAGCAAGCAGCGAAAAAAACGCTTCTTCAGGAATCAAGCCCGGCACGCCGGCCAGCTCCCAGCCGGTGGTTTTGCGCAGCGTTTCTGATACTGCTTCAAAGTGCGGAATTTCCTGCCCCGCGTCGAGCATATGCATCGTTTGCAAATACTCGCTGCAGGCCAGTGCTGGCAGCTTGGCAAAGCGGTCTGCGTACAGGCGGCGGTAGCGGTCATGCTCCGCCGCGGTGTAGGCGCGCCAGTTCTGCGGGCAGGTGTAATCGCTGCGTGCGGTGGAATAATCCCCACGCGGCGGGCGCGTGGATTCGCCGTAAGTGGCGGGCTTGACGCTGGCGGCAGGGGTGTTGGTTCCCTCCCCTGCGCGCAGGGGAGGGTTAGGGTGGGGTTCCAAGTTCGCTGCAATGTTGTTCAAAACCGCCTCCATCTCACCAAGCACTTGGTTGTTCCAATAACGCAAAACGCGATAACCCAGTTGCTTGAGATAGTCTGTTCTTGCCTGATCGTACGACTGTTCGCTCGCATGCTGGCCACCATCGAGTTCAACAACCAATCGAACATCTAGCGCCACAAAATCTACGATATAAGGACCAACCGGGTATTGCCGCCGGAATTTTGTACCGAGTTGCTGGCCGCGAAGTCGTTGCCACAACGCCAATTCCGCATCTGTGGGCTGTTTGCGCAGCAATTTGGCAAATGCTTGCGCGTTCTTTTGTAGCAGCGGCATTGGTTGTGCGAACCCCACCCTGGCCCTCCCCTGCGCGCAGGGGAGGGAATCTAAGCGGTCACCACGCCGCGGCGGATCTGGTCCAGCTCAATGCTTTCAAACAGCGCTTTGAAGTTTCCTTCACCAAAGCCTTCATCGCCTTTGCGCTGGATGATCTCAAAGAAAATCGGGCCGATCACGGTCTTCGTAAAAATCTGCAGCAGCCGGCCGCCGCCTGGTGCGCCGTCCATCAAGATAGTGTTTTTATGCAGGCGCGCAATGTCTTCGCCGGTGCCGGGCAACCGCTTTTCTACGAGTTCGTAGTAGGTGTCTGGCGTGTCCAAAAACACCACGCCGGTGGCGCGCAGTTTTTCCACGGTTTGATAAATGTCGCCTGAGGCCAGTGCGATGTGCTGAATGCCTTCGCCGTGATAGTCATCCAGATATTCCTGGATTTGCCCGGCCTTCTCGCCGCCTTCTTCATTGATCGGGATGCGGATCTTGCCGCAGGGGCTTGTCATCGCCTTGCTCTTCACGCCGGTGACCTGACCTTCGATATCGAAGTAGCGGACCTCGCGAAAGTTAAACAAGCGCTCGTAAAAATCCGCCCATTCCTTCATGCGGCCGCGGTGCACGTTGTGCGTGAGATGGTCCACCATCTGCAAGCCCACGCCCGCATGCTTGATGTCTTGCGCGGCGCTGGCGCGGTCAAGCGGCACGAAATCGACGTCGTAGATATCGATGTCGCCAATCCCGCCCGGCGTTGCGCCGTCTTTGCCCTTCCAGCGGTCGACAAAGTAGATCAGTGAATCGCCGATGCCTTTGATCGCAGGAATATTCAGCTCCATCGGCCCGCTCTTGGAATCAAACCCCCACGCCCCCAAGTCCAACGCGCGCGCATACGCGGCTGCGGCGTCCTTGACGCGAAACGCGATCGCGCAAATGCTCGGGCCATGCAGACGCGCAAAGCGCTGCGCAAAACTGTCCGGCTCGGCATTGACAATGAAGTTGATGCCGCCCTGGCGATACAACAACACGTTCTTGTGGCGATGCTTGGCAATTGCCTTGAAGCCCATGCCTTCAAATAGCTTGCCCATCGCCACGGGGTCGGGCGCGGCATATTCGATGAACTCAAATCCATCGGTGCCCATTGGATTTTCCCAGGGGGTGAATGTGACTTTGCTGGTCATGGGCGGCCTTTGAAAAACGTGTGGTCAAAGGCGAAAGTGTAGGCCCATCGCCGCGCAGTTTCATTGCAAATTTCTCCCTGGTTTTGGCCTTTGACGCACTTTTATTGCGTAAAAACGGCAATCCGGGAATACTTATGCCATGAATTCACAAGTTCTTGAATTAGACCGCGAATTGGATCGGATTGACCGCCGAATTCTGCACCTGCTGCAGGACGATGCGCATCTGACCTATCAGCAGATCGCCGAGGCGGTGTCGCTCTCGCCCAGCCCCTGCCTGCGCCGCATCAAGCGGCTGGAGCAAGCCGGGGTGATTAAGCAGTATGTGGCGCTGCTTGATCCGCAAAAGCTCGGCCTGGGTCTGCTTGCCTACGTCAGCGTGAAGCTGGAGAAACGCGGTGCAAAAACGCTGGAGTCATTCCGCGTCGCCGTGCAGACCTGGCCCGAAGTAGTGGCCTGTTATGCCATGACTGGTGAGATGGACTATTTGCTGCGCGTGCATACCGCAGACTTGGAACACTTCACGCGTGTGGTGATGGATAAGCTGATGACGCGGCCCGAGGTGCTGGATGTGCGTTCCAGCTTTGCGCTGGAGCGCGTGAAGGACACTACTGCGCTGCCAGTCTAATTAGAAGTAGAAGCTTTAGGCGAACATCTCGGCAATCGGCACCGGCTTGCCAATGCCGTAACCCTGCGAGTAATGCACGCCCAGCGCAGTCACGTGTTCGCGGATCGCCTGCGTTTCAACAAACTCAGCGGCGGTTTTCACGCCAAGCGATTGCGCAACACGGACGATTGAGCGCACGATTTCACGGTCAACATCGGAACGCCGCACGCCATCATCCAGCACGCGGATAAACGCGCCGTCAATCTTGATCAGGTCGACCTCAAAGCGTTTTAGATAAGAGAAGGTTGCGAGGCCAGTGCCAAAGTCATCGATCGCGGTGCCAAACCCTGCGGCGCGCAGCTCAGCCACGGCGCGCACCGCGGCCGATGCATCCTGAATTGCCTCAGACTCGGTGATTTCAAATGAAAACTTTCCAACCGGAAGGTTCAAGTTGGTGGCCAGAGTTCGGATCTCTGCCGCGATCCCGTTTGCGCTAATGGATTGGCCCGACAGGTTGATCGAGCAACGCGACAAGCGCGCCAGCGCATCCGGCCGCGCCGCAAACCAGCTAAACGTTTTTTGCACCATGGTGCGGTCAAGTTGGCGGATAAGGCCGTGCTGCTCGCACATGGGCAAGAACGCAGACGGCGGCAGAATGGTTCCGTCCTCCAAACGCAGCCGCGCCAGCACCTCGCACATCAGCGGCGTATCGGCTTGCCGGGGTGCGAGATTGGATTCAATCGGCTGCGCGTACAGTTCAAACTGCCCCAGTTCAAGCGCCTGGCGGATCAGGATCGAGCGCTCGCTGCGCTCGCGCGCGGCAAGATTGAGTTGATCCGAAATCTTGAAGGTAATCGTGGACTGGTTGGACGATTGCAGCGCCCCTTCCAATTGCCACAGCGCGGCGATTGCGGCGTTTGGCAATTCCGGGTCGGCGTTGTCCGGCGGAGCATCCAGCAGCAGCACACCCATCTGGTACTGCAGGCGCAGCGTGCCTTCTCCGGCGCGGATGCGCAGGCCGGCAAGCTGCTCTTCGGTGCGCTTGATGGTTTCTTGCAGTTGCGCCGCATCCAGCCGCGGCCAAATGCAGCAATAGGTGGTCGGATCAAGGCGCGCAGCGTCTTGTCCAAACAGCGCAATGCGCTCCGCCAGCGTTGCCAGCACGCGCTGCGCGCGCTCGGCGCCAAGCCCGGCAACAAGCTGAGGAAGCGCTGGAAAATGAAACATTGCCACCGCAGTGTTTGCCTCATTGGCGCGGCCGGCCAGTACCTCGCGCAGGCCGGCTTCGTTCAGCAGTCCGGACTGCGTGTCTGTGCGCAGCCGGCGCTCAAGCGCATGTTGCTGTTCGGTGTTCTGATGCATGATGGCCTGCATGACCTGCGCGATGAGCACGCCGATCATCGCCATCAAAATACCTTCAAACGATTCAAACGGAATCTGGTCGGGGTCATGGCTGCGCTCAATTGCAAAAGCGCGCAGCGGCAATATGCTGGCCACAGTGACTGCCAGCGTAATGTAGGTGGGTAGCGCGGGCCGGTGCAGCGCGCACCATGCCATCAGCACAAAGCACCACGGCAAAAGCACGCGCGCATGACCGGCAAACCCATTGAAGATCAATAGCGCAATCACCGCCGCCAGCAACAAAGCCAGGATGACGGTGAGCCAGTCGATGGAAGTGCGCAGACTAAACGGCTGCGATGAAAAAGGCAGCGATGTGCGGCCGTAGCCATTTGCCGCCAGCAGCGCCAGCATGAGCGGCGTAAAAATCACATAGCCCAGTGATTGCACGATCCAGTACGCCAGCGCAACTTCAAACCAGGCAGCGCCGGTATACAGCCCTGTCAGTGAACGTGTGCTGGCCGTGATCATTCCTGCAAGCAGCGCTGCAACGGCGATTGTCGCGACCGACAGGCAATACAGCCATTCTGCACGGGGAAACACAATCCCAACCGTGCGCCGCCGCAAAGCGCCAACCAGCATGCGCAGCACGACATAACCCGCACCGCTGGCAATCAGTTCAATGGCAACATGCACAACCCACACTGCGGGCCGCGATGGAAACTCAATCACCGCCCACGCGGCAAGGCCAACAGCTGCGCACAGCGCACCGGGCAGGCCAAACACAATCCAGCCCGCCAGCATGATGCCGCCCGCCGGCCAGTACAAAGAAACATGTGCATCGCCTGAAGGAGAAAGCGCTCGAGAGGCGAACGTGAACACGAGGGTCGCGAGCGCGATGGCGATGGCCACGCGCCATGTCAGCCTCGCGGGTCGGGGCATTGCCGGGGTTACTTGTTCTTGTTCAGCAGACAAAGCGGGCATGTTGCAACCATAGCACCCATGCTAAGCAACAAATGCAAGACTACCGCAAATAGAGGGCATTACGCGTGCGTAGAAGCGACAGTGTCGGTGGCTAGATCGGCAACATACGGCCATGGGCAATCGATTGCTGCGGCCATGGCCTGTGCAAGCTCATCGGCAACGGGAGATCCATCGCGCATGGCGGCCCAGGCTTTGATGAGTTTTGGCTTGGCCAGCGGTGCCAGTTTGGCAATTTCTTGCAGCGCGTTTCTGATGCCGTCGGCATCCAGCGCAGCGCGCAGCGGCAGCGCCTCGCCAGACAGCGTAATGCCGGCGCCCCGCGCATCTTCGCGCACGCGCGGCTCACTGGAGGCCGCAAGCTGCGCAAACACGCCGAAGGTGGTGCGCACATGGGCTCTGAGCTCATCCACGTCGCGGTACACCACCGGCAGCACGCGCGGCGGCGCAAGCCGCGCTTCAATCAGGGTTTGCAGCGCAAATTCAAACGGCAACACGCGGTTATCTGCGGCCACAAACGCGCGCACGCTGCGCAAGAAATCGTGGCTCTGCGAGGCGCTGAGCAGCTTTAAGTGCGGTGTGGCCGCGTGAATGGTTTTGAGGCGGAAGGGCTGGCCCGCAAAACGCGTGTGCGGTGCGAGCGCTTCAATCTCGCGCTGTGTAATGCCGGGC
The DNA here is from genome assembly GCA_051649325.1 of Burkholderiaceae bacterium. Lineage (GTDB taxonomy): Bacteria > Pseudomonadota > Gammaproteobacteria > Burkholderiales > Burkholderiaceae_C > JBJOQV01. Next base: position 8,383 of record JBOFGW010000048.1, read on the forward strand.
GGCAATGCCGCAAACTGAATTGCCTGCACCTGCGGCTCTTCCGCCAGCAGCCACGCCAGCACGACCGCTTGCGCGCCAAATGCGTCCTGACACGCATCCAGCAATGCGCGCTGCGCATGTTCGGTTGCACTGGGTACTGCCGCAACTTTGCCGCCCATTGGCGCGGCAGCCGCGAGCGCGGCCATGCTTGCGATGTCTACCGGGCTGAAGGCCAGCGGTGGCAGCGGTGCGGCGGCTTCCACTTCAATCGCCGCAGGTGTGCTCGCCAGCGCCTCGCGCTCGCCGCCGTAGATGCGCTTGATGCGGTCCGGCAGCGGCGGATGGGTGGCAAACAGCCCGCCCAAAAACTTGCCGCGCGCACCGGCCATGAACATGTGCGAGAGCGTTTCCGCGTGCACATTGTCGATATGCGAACCCACATCGCCCGCCACCGATAAGCCGGCAATCTTGCGCAGCGCACCGCCAATGCCGTCTTGATTGCGGGTGAACTGCACCGCGCTGGCATCGGCCAAAAACTCGCGCTCGCGCGACACACCGGCCTTGATCATGCGGCCAAACAGTGTGCCGATCCAGCCCATCACCAGCAGCACCAAGCCCACTGCCAGAAACGCCGCGCCGGCGCCGCCGCTACGCGAATCGCTGCTCGCGCGCAGTGTGCTGCGGCTGCCGCGCAGCACCAGTTCACCCAAATGGCTGATCAGCGTCAGGCCGTACACCAGCCCAGTCAAACGCAGATTGAGCTGCACATCACCATTGAGAATATGGCTGAACTCATGCGCTACCACGCCTTGCAGCTCGTCGCGCGATAGGCGCGTGAGCGTGCCGCGCGTGACGGCCACCACGCTGTCATTCGGCCCAGTGCCAGCGGCAAAGGCGTTGATGCCTTCTTCATCGTCCAGCACATACACCTTGGGCACAGCAATGCCGGCGGCCAGCGCCATTTCTTCCACAATGTTGGTCAGCCGCTTGTCGAAAGCATCGCGCGGGTTGCCGGTGGCCAGGTGCCCACCCACCATGCGCGCCACCGCATCACCGCCTTCGCGCAGATTCCAGGTTTCAAACCATGCGCCGCCCAGTACAAACAGCAGAATCACAAACGTGTTGACCGCGTAGAAGTGGCCGGGCAGCCCACCCATGCCCACGCTCATGCGCCACACCAGCGCCAAAAGCACGTTGGTGACCACGATGATGGCAATCACCGCCAGCACAACCAGCAGCACCAGCCGCCGCGAATTGCGGCGTGCCAGATGTTGGTGTTCAAAGAAGTTCATGGCGGTGTGCAGTGAGCAGGTCTAAAGAGGCAATACGCTTTATCCATGCGCCTTTCCAGGCAAAAATGCCTGGAAAGGCGCATGAATATTGCGTAGACGCTTTTAAAAAAGCAGTTAAAACTGCACTTTGACCGTCTTGCGCTCTTCCGGCGCTTCGGTCGCCTGCAACAGCTCCGCAGGTTTGAAGCTGAACACGCCGGCCACCATGTTGGAAGGAAATTGCTCGGTGGCGGTGTTGTAGGTCATCACGCTGTCGTTAAAGGCCTGGCGTGAAAACGCGATTTTGTTTTCCGTGCTCGTCAGCTCTTCAGACAGTTGCATCATGGTCTGATTGGCCTTGAGGTCGGGATACGCTTCTGCCAGCGCAAACAGTTTGCCCAGCGACGCAGTCAGCGCGCCTTCGGCAGAAGACAGCGCAGCCATCGCCGCAGCATCGGTTGGGTTGGCTGCGGCCGCCGTATTGGCGCTCACAGCACCGCTGCGCGCTTTGATCACGGCTTCCAGCGCCTCGCGCTCGTGCTTCATGTAGGCCTTGGCGGTTTCCACCAGATTGGGAATCAGGTCATAGCGGCGCTTGAGCTGCACATCAATTTGCGCAAACAGATTCTTTGTGCGCTGGCGCAGCGACACCAAACGGTTGTACAGCACGATCACATAAAAAACGATCGCGGCGAGGATTCCAAGAAATATCAGCAGCCCCATGTGATTCTCCTTATTCCTGCGGTGGCGCGCTCAAACTGGCGCGTCCGGCCTGTGGCATCGTCGGCTAAAGTGCGCTTTCCCGCAAGAAGCCGCATGACCAATGCCCCTGCAACGTGACGAAGTGTTTCAGAATCGCGACGAACATATCGCGCGAACCATCTTTGCGTTGTTGAGCGAACGGCAACCCTTGGCCAGCATTTGTCCATCGGAGGTTGCGCGCGCGCTCGCGCAACCGGAGGCCGGCTGGCGTCCGCTGATGCCGCATGTACGCGCTGTTGCTGCGCAGCTAGCGCAGTCCGGCCAGCTTCAAGTTACGCAAGGCGATCATCCGGTGGATGCCGCGAGCGCACGTGGGCCGATTCGGCTGCGGCTTCCACCCGCAGGCAAGCCACTATGAGTGCGCGTGTACTGATTGCCGGCGGCGGCATTGGCGGCCTGGCCGCGGCGCTGGCCTGCACGCGTGCCGGCTGCGAGGTGCTGGTGCTGGAGCGTGCAGCGCAGTTTGAATCCATCGGCGCGGGCGTGCAGTTGGGGCCGAATGTGACACGCATCCTGCAGCGCTGGGGTATGCAGAGCGCGCTACAAGAGCACGCGGCGTTTGTGCCGCAGCTACAGGTGAAAAATGCCGTGACCGGTGCCGTGCTCGCCACACTGCCGCTCGGGCAACGTGCGCAGGCGCGCTACGGCGCGCCGTATGTAACTGTGCATCGTGCGGACTTGCACGCAATGCTTGCGGCAGCCGCGCAAGCGGCCGGCGCGACGGTGCAGCCCGGCTACACAGTCGCGGGGTTCGCGCCAGATGCGGCGCGCGTGCATGTGCAGACGCAAAACGGTGAAGCACTGACGGCAGATGCCTTGATTGGCGCGGACGGCCTCAACAGCCGCATCCGCACGCAGCTGCTCGCCGATGGTGCGCCGCAGCCCACCGGGCACTTGGCATTTCGCGCGCTGGTGGCGCAGGACGCGCTGCCGCAGAGTTTGCGCAGCACGCAAATCACCGTCTGGCTTGGGCCGCGGCTGCATGTGGTGCAGTATCCCGTGCGCGGCGGCGCGGCGCTGAACATCGTCGCCTTTGTGCACGGGCAGGCGCTGGCGACAAGTGATTGGGACAATGCCACCACCGCAGAGCAGTTGCTCACAGCCATGGCAGGCACCACCACTGCGCTACAAAATGTGCTGCGCGCCGTCACAGCCAGCACTGCCGGCTGGCGCCTGTGGGTGATGTACGACCGCCCGCCGCTCACCAGCGCAGCGCAGATGGCGCGCGGCAACGTAGCGCTGCTGGGCGACGCTGCGCATCCGATGCGGCCGTACCTTGCGCAAGGCGCCGGCATGGCAATTGAAGATGCAGACGCGCTTGAAATCGCATTGAAACAATCGCCCAGCGACATGCCCGCTGCGCTGGCGCACTATGCGCGCATGCGCTGGCAACGCAACGCCCGCGTGCAGGCGCGCGCACGGCGCAACGGCCAGATTTTTCACGCGACAGGTTTCATGCTCGTGGGGCGTGATCTATCGTTGCGCATGCTTGGCGCACGGCTGCTGGATATGCCGTGGCTGTACAAATTTGAAAACTAATCACGCAGCATCCATGCGCTTTTTCAGGCCAAATTGCCTGAAAAAGCGCATGGATATTGCGTAAAGCACTTAAAAACATGCCCAAAACTTGGTTCTTTGACCTCGACAACACGCTGCACGATGCTAGCCACGCCATCTTTGGCTCGCTGGACCATCGCATCAATACCTTTGTCATGCAGCGCTTGCAGATGCCGCAGGAAGAGGCCAATCAAGTGCGCTTGGCCTATTGGCGCAAATACGGCGCTACGTTGCTTGGCCTTGCCAAACACCACGGCGTGACCGGGCCGGAATATTTTGTCGGTACCCACAGCTTTGATCCGCGGCCGTTAATGCGCTTTGAAGCCGGCCTCGCCGCCAAGCTGCTCAAGGTGCGTGGCCGTAAAGTGCTGGTGACTAATGCGCCTGCGATTTACTCGCGCCAGGTCATGGCGCATCTGGGTTTGGCACGCGGCTTTCACGCGCACGTGGCGGTGGACCACATGACCATCAACGGCATCTACCACCCCAAACCGTCGGTGCGCATGCTGCGCCGCTTGCTGGTGAAACACCGCGTGCGCGCGGCTGATGCGGTGCTGGTGGAAGATTCCGTTGAAAACCTCAAGGCCGCCAAACGCGTCGGCATGAAAACCGTGCTGGTAGCCGGCTTTACGCGCGACGCGATGCGCCGCAAAGGCGCCAAACTGGGCGGCAATGTGCCCTTTGGCGCCAGCTTGCAGGCGGGCCGCCCACCGTATGTGGACTGCCTAGTACACTCGGTACGCGCATTGACCAGAAAAAAACTCAAGTGACGACGCAGCCATGAGTGACGACGCAACAGAAGCCACACCGCCACCCCGCAAACGCCCCAAGCCGGGCGAGCGGCGCCTGCAGATTTTGCAGACGCTGGCGCAGATGCTGGAGAACCCCAAGGGCGACCGCGTCACCACCGCGCTGCTGGCGCAAAAGATTGAGGTGTCCGAAGCGGCGCTGTACCGCCACTTTGCCAGCAAAGCGCAGATGTTCGAGGGCTTGATTGAATTCATCGAGACCACGGTGTTTGGCCTGATCAATCAGATCACGCAAAAAGAAGATGACGGCATCAAGCAAGTGCGTCAGATCATCCACGTGCTGCTCAAGTTTTCTGAGCAAAACAAAGGCATGACCCGCGTGCTGATTGGCGATGCGCTGGTGGCCGAAGATGACCGCCTGCAAGTACGCATCAATCAGTTTGTGGATCGTGTAGAAGCCGCGATCAAGCAAAGCCTGCGCATCGCCGGCAGCCAGGGCGCCTACGCAGATGAAAAAGACCTCACGCCGCGCGCGAATTTGATTTTGAGCTTTGTGCTCGGCCGTTGGCACCGCTATGCCAAGAGCGGCTTTAAGGCATCACCAACCGATCATCTGGAAGCGCAAGTGCGGCATTTGCTTGGTTAGAGAACGCAGACTACGCACGCCGTTCGGGCTGAGCTTGTCGAAGCCCAATTTGCAATCTTTAGTTTGACGCCACCATTAGCAAATGCGTTTCGACAGGCTCAAC
>JBOFGW010000049.1:0-2175 GCA_051649325.1 Burkholderiaceae bacterium
CATCTCTGGCGGCGGCCGGTCATTGAAAAACTCGTTCAAATACGCGTCTTTACTCGGCAGACTGCCTGAGACCATCAACTCATATTCAGGATTGGTTTGCGCAAAGGTCCACACCGCATCGCTATCGCGCCGGCGCGCCGCGCGCACGAGCAGGCGCGAGGTGGTAAACAGCGCATCGGTGGTGGCGTCTTCGTGCGTGGCGTAGCTGGAGGTGGCGTAAGGGTCGGTCATGCCTGCAAAAGTACAATATCGGTCTTGATTTTGCACCTTGAAAGAATACATCCATCATGGCTTTGAAATGCGGCATCGTCGGCCTGCCCAATGTGGGCAAATCAACTCTGTTTAACGCGCTGACCAAAGCCGGCATCGCCGCGGAAAACTACCCGTTTTGCACGATTGAGCCCAATGTGGGCATTGTCGAGGTGCCGGACCCGCGCCTCGCAAAGCTGGCCGAAATCGTCAAACCCGAGCGCATTGTGCATGCCACCACCGAATTTGTGGACATTGCTGGCCTGGTGGCGGGCGCGAGTAAAGGCGAAGGCCTGGGCAACCAGTTTTTGGCCCACATCCGCGAAACCGATGCGATTGTGAATGTGGTGCGCTGCTTTGAAGACGACAACGTGATCCACGTGGCCGGCAAAGTAGACCCGATCAGCGACATTGAAGTGATCAACACCGAGCTCGCGCTGGCCGATCTGGGCACCGCCGAAAAAGCGCTGCACCGCCACCAAAAAACCGCGCGCTCCGGCGACAAAGAAGCCGCCAAGATCGTGGCCGTGCTGGAAAAAATTCTGCCTGCGCTCAATGAAGCGCGGCCCGTGCGCGCGCTAGGCCTCACCAGCGACGACATGGAGCTGCTCAAACCGCTGTGCCTGATCACCGCCAAACCCGCGATGTTCGTCGGCAACGTCAGCGACCATGGGTTTGAAAACAACCCGCTGCTGGACAAGCTCACCGCTTACGCCAAAGAGCAGAACGCGCCGGTGGTGGCGATCTGCGCTGCGGTGGAAAGTGAAATTTCCGAGCTGTCTGATGAAGACAAGCAAGTGTTTCTGGCCGACATGGGCATGACCGAGCCGGGGCTGAACCGCCTGATCCGCGCCGCGTTCAAACTGCTCGGCCTGCAAACCTACTTTACGGCCGGCGTGAAAGAAGTGCGCGCGTGGACGATCCACATTGGCGATACCGCCCCGCAAGCCGCCGGCGTGATCCACACCGATTTTGAACGCGGCTTTATCCGCGCGCAGACGATTGCGTACGACGACTACATTGCATTCAAAGGCGAGCAGGGCGCGAAGGAAGCGGGCAAGATGCGCGCTGAGGGCAAAGAGTATGTGGTGAAAGACGGCGATGTGTTGAACTTTTTGTTCAATGTTTAATTTAGTCCCCTCTCCCGCAAGCGGGAGAGGGTTAGGGTGAGGGCGCTTTTACCTCACGATCCAAATTTCCTGAGGAAAGAAACGGAATCAGTATGCGTGTTGTTAAGTGGCTGTTCTTTCTGCTGGTGATCCCCGCGCTGCTCATAGCCGGCTACATTTTCTTCGTGCTGAACTGGAGCTTTTCAGAAGGCGAGCGCGCCGGCTGGGTGCAAAAACTCAGCAAGAAGGGCTGGATCTGCAAAACCTGGGAGGGCGAGCTATCTCTCATCTCCATGCCCGGTGCGGGGCAGGAAAAATTCTTCTTCACCGTACATGACGACAAAGTGGCCGAGCAGATCAACCGCGTGATGGGCAAGCGCGTCACGCTGCACTACGAAGAAAAAGTCGGCCTCCCCACCAGCTGCTTTGGCGAAACCCGCCATTTTGTCACCAAGGTCACTGCAGTCGATGAGATTCCGCTGAGTCCAGGCGTGGTAGTGCCGGTGCCGCAAGCGCCCACCGTGCAGCCACCTGCGGCGCCTGCTCCCGCACCAACCGTGCCCGCTGCTGCACCTGCTGCCGTTCCTGCAGCGCCTGCAGTTCAAACTCCGCCGGCAGTACAGGCTCCACAAGTTCCGGCAAGTCCAGCACCTGCATCGGCTGCAACAAAGTAAGTAAAGTAATTTATTAGAGAGCACGCAGTATTCATGCGACTTTTCAGCCATTTTTGCTTGAAAAGGCGCATGAATACTGCGTGCTTGCCAGTTGATTGTGCTGCTTACATTTGCACAGTGGTCGCTGCACAACACGGTGCAGC
>JBOFGW010000050.1:0-2856 GCA_051649325.1 Burkholderiaceae bacterium
AGTGACCACTTGAGCCGCTCAAGCTGCAGCGCGCGCAGCTCGTCGATGCTGGCTTTTTCAATCGGTTCGAGAGGAAAACGATTCAAAATTCTTCTCCGATTTGGCTATTTTTTTGCAGTGTACGCAATATCCATGCGGGTTTTCAGCCATTTTTTCTTGGAAAGGCGCATGGATATTGCGTATGTGCTTTTGGAAACTCTATTAACCCCGTTCGCGCCCGCCTGTCGAAACGCATTTGCGATAAGTCCTTGAATTCACTTAAAAGTGAGAGGGCTTCGACAGGCTCAGCCCGAACGGTTCGGGGGTTGAGAAGTTCCCTTTTTAACCTATGGAATGACAGTACCTTTAATCTGCGCACTCTTGCCGCGAAACACCGCCACCAACGTGCCGTCGCTACCGCGCACGGTAATGTCATACACGCCGTGGCGGCCTTGCAAAATGGTTTCTTGCGCCTCGGCTACGAGCACTTCGTCCAGCTGCGCGGGCCGCAAAAACTCAATGCTGCAGCCCGAAGCCACGGCGTTGATGTTGTAGCTGTTGCAGGCAAATGCAAAAGTGGAATCGGCCAGCGTGAACGTGAGGCCACCGTGCATGATCTGGTGGCCGTTGAGCATGTCGGGCCGCACCTTCATGCGCATGCGCGCGTAGCCGGGCCGCACTTCTTCCAGCACCATGCCCAGCGCCTGACTGGCGGCGTCCGCAGCGTACATCGCGGCGCCGACCTTTTGCGCAAGTTCAAGCGCGCTCACGTTATTGCCCCGTAAAGTTGGCTTTGCGCTTTTCTAAAAACGCGGTCACGCCTTCTGCGTAGTCTTTGCTGGCGGCCAGTTGCGCTTGGAGCTTGGCTTCCAGATCAAGCTGCGCATCCAGATGGCTGTGGCCTTGGTAGATTGCGCGCTTCATGGCTGCGAGCGCCTTGGGCGGCAGCGCCGCGAGCCGCGCTGCGGTGGCCTGCACCGCGCCCGCAAACTGTTCATCGTCCACACATTTGTAGATGAGACCCAGGCGCGCGGCTTCTTCTGCCGGCAGTTTTTCGCCCAGCATCATCAGGCTCATGGCTTGCGCGGTGCCGACCAAGCGCGGCAAAAAGTAAGTGCCGCCGGAATCCGGCAGCAAACCGATATGCACAAACGCCTGCAAAAACACGGCTGATTTAGTAGCGATCACAATGTCGCAGGCCAGCGCCACATTGCAGCCCGCGCCCGCCGCCACGCCGTTGACCGCGGCCAGCACCGGCTTCCCCAAATTGCGCAGACCGAGCACGAGCGGGTTGTAGTGCTGCGTGATGACGTTGCTGCTGGGCGTGTCTGCGAGAGAATCTTTGTCCAAATCGGCCAGGTCTTGCCCCGCGCAAAAGCCGCGCCCGCTGCCGGTGAGCACCACCACGCGCACATCGGGTTTTGCGGCCTGTGCGAGCGCGTCGCGCAGGCCCGCGTGCATGGCCTTGGTGAAGCTGTTGAGCTGCTTGGGGCGGTTGAGCGTGATGGTCATCACGCCATCTGCCAGCCGCGTAAGAACGGGTGCTTCGCTTGAGATTGTCTCCATGACGCTCTTCTTATAGGGATGGGATGGTTCAAGATAGCATGGGGCGCCGCGTGGGAAAATCCTCTCGCAGACAATTCACTTCACCCTTGTGAGGCTTAGATGACGTACGAAAACATTCTGACTGAAACGATGGGCCGCGTGGGGGTGGTGACGCTGAACCGCCCCAAGCAGCTCAACGCGCTGAACGATGCGCTCATGAACGAGCTGGGCACCGCGCTGCTGGCCTTTGATGCGGATGAAAACATCGGCTGCATGGTCATCATTGGCAATGAAAAAGCCTTTGCCGCCGGCGCGGACATTGGCGCAATGGCGCAGTGGAGCTATATGGATGTGTATAAGAGTGACTACATCACGCGTAACTGGGAAACCCTTAAGCGCGTGCGCAAGCCGGTGATTGCCGCGGTGAGTGGCTATGCGCTGGGCGGCGGCTGCGAGCTGGCGATGATGTGTGACATTGTGATTGCTGCAGACAGCGCCAAGTTTGGCCAGCCCGAGATCAAGCTCGGCATCATCCCCGGCGCGGGCGGCACGCAGCGGCTGCCGCGCGCGGTGAGCAAGGCAAAGGCGATGGATATGTGCCTCACAGCCCGCATGATGGATGCGCAGGAAGCCGAGCGCGCCGGGTTGGTGAGCCGAATCGTGCCGGCCGATAAGCTCAAAGACGAGGCAATTGCCGCTGCTGCAGTGATTGCCGGCATGAGCCAGCCGATTGTGATGATGGTCAAAGAGAGTATTAATCGCGCTTATGAAAGCTCTCTAAGTGAGGGAATACTCTTCGAAAGACGCAGCTTTCATGCGGCTTTTTCCACAGAAGACCAGAAAGAAGGCATGGCCGCCTTTGTGGAAAAGCGCCCACCCAGTTGGCGTCACAAATAAATCTGTGCCATAATTGAAAGCTCTGCTGAAGAAACGTGATTTTGCGCAAGCGGGCACCAAGTAAGTAGAGAAGTTTTGAATCAACGCACTAACCCTTCCGGCCACAGTGAGTTGACAGCAGAGAAAAAGCCAGTCATAATCTCGCTTCTTCGCTGCTGAAAAAGTGGCACTGATCTTTAACAAGCAAACAGCCGATAAGTGTGGGCGCCTGGCGAGCGGTACAGCACGGAGCTAAGCCGTAAAAAGCGAAGCAAAGTGTGGAATCGCAATGTAATAAGTCAGACGCTCACAAAGTAATTCAAGGTAATGGAAACATTGCCTCGTTAATTGTGAGTTTTGCTCGAAAGAGCAACCAACAGAGATTGAACTGTAGAGTTTGATCCTGGCTCAGATTGAACGCTGGCGGCATGCCTTACACATGCAAGTCGAACGGTA
>JBOFGW010000051.1:0-10593 GCA_051649325.1 Burkholderiaceae bacterium
AAGCCCAATTTGCAATCTTTAGTTTGACGCCACCATTAGCAAATGCGTTTCGACAGGCTCAACGCGAACGGACTTGAGCAGCATTCGCCGAATGCTTATCGCTTCTCCAGCGCCACCAGCCACACCGCCACCATCACAATCGCAGCGCCCGCTAAAAACAGCGGCGTGAGCTTTTCGCTCAAGAATGCCGCGCTCCACGCCAGGCCAAACACGGGAATGAGCAGCGGCACAGTCTGCGCCCGCACCGGGCCGATGCTGATCACCAGCGCCATGAAACGCGTGGTCGCAAACGCAGAATTTGAAATCGCCAGGATCGCTAGCAGCAGCCAATCAGTCGTGGAAATCGCTTTGACCGGCCACGCAAACGCCGCAAACGGCGCCAGCGCCACCGCAGACACCACCAGCATGCCGAGCGTGAGCTGCGCGGCGCTGATGTGTGACGCATAGCGCTTGGTAAGAATCTGCGAGTAGGAAAAGCCAAAGCACGCAGCCACGGCGGCTAACGCGGCGAGAATCACCACGGGCGACAGCGCAATCGGCCCCGCACCCACCAGCAGTGCCACGCCCGCAAAACCGAGCAGCACGCCGCTGGTTCTGCGCACCGTCAGCCGCTCATGCAGCACCCATGCGGCCAACACCGCACCCATTACCGGCACCAGCGCGTTGATCACGGCGGAATAGCTGGCGGATAGTTTTGAAGTCGCCCAAGCAAACAGCGCAAACGGAATGGCGTTGCCGATCATGCCGATGACAAAAATCCATTTGGACTGCGCGGGCAGCGGCATCGGCATGCGGCGCGCCAGCATCCACGCCGCCAGCGCCAGCGCGCCAATCGCGCAGCGCAAGAACGTCAGCGCAAGCACGCCAAACTCCGGCACGATGGTGCGAATAATGGGAAAAGACGCGCCCCACACCGCGGCGAGCATCACAATCTCGGCCAGCGTTTTGGGCGGAATCATGTCCAGGTCTTGTCGATATCTTGGGCGTAGAAGCGCAGCGCGCGCTCGTAGGCGTTGATGTTTGCGTTGCCGCAGGTGTCCAGCAGCGTGTTCAGCAGCAGTTGCATCGCCTCGCTATGGCGGCCCAGGTTGTGCAGCGTCATGGCCATAAACACATCAATCTCGCGCGCTTGCGGAAACTTGTCTTTTCCTGCGCGCAGTGTTTGAAGCGCTTCCTGGTAACGGCCCAGCGTACGGAAGGTGCTGCCCAAGCAGGTAAAGGCGCCGCGCAAATCGTCCTCTGGCAGCCCGAGTGTAATCGCCTGCTGATAAAACGGCACAGCATCCGCCTCATAGCCCAGCCGGTCGTGGATGCCGGCGGTTTCATACAGAATGCGGGCGTCGTTTGGGTGCTCGCGAGCGAGTATTAACAAGGCCGCGCGCGCCTGCTCCAGCTCGCCCGCCTTGCGCAGCGTGAGCGCTTCCTCAAGCGTCATGGCGCGCCGCACACCGCGCAATGCGGAGCGCGCGGCACGCGGATTTCATTGATCGCCATGCTGCGCACGTCCAGCAGCAGCAAGCGCCCGGCCATCGACGTGCCGGTGGCCGCGAGCAGCTTGAGCGCTTCGGCCGCCTGCATGGTGCCGATGATGCCGGTGAGCGGCGCAAACACGCCCATCACCGCGCAGCGCACTTCTTCAATGTCTTCGCCCTCGGGAAAAAGGCAGTGATAGCAGGGTGAATCATTGCTGCGCGCATCAAATACGGCCAGCTGCCCGTCCATGCGAATCGCCGCGCCAGACACCAGCGGCACTTTGGCCGCCACGCACGCGCGATTGACCGCGTGGCGCGTTGCAAAATTGTCGGAGCAATCCAGCACCACATCATGCTGCGGCACCAGCGCTGAAAGCCGCGCAGCAGACAGTTTTTCAATCAGCGGCACAACTTCTACTTCTGGATTGATTGCATGCAGTTGCGTCTGGCCAGAGGTTGCCTTGGGCTGGCCAATACGGCTATTGGTGTGCAGGATCTGCCGCTGCAGGTTGGTCAGATCCACCGTATCCGGGTCAGCCAGCGTAATGCGCGCCACGCCGGCGCTGGCCAAGTAATAAGCAGCGGGCGAACCCAGGCCGCCCGCGCCAATCACCAGCACGCGGCCATTGCGAATCCGCTGCTGCCCTTCAATACCAATTTCTTCCAGCAAGATGTGGCGTGAATAACGCAGCAGCTCCGCGTCGTTCAGTTCCACCTCGCACTTTTGTCCTGCGCTCATGCGGCCTCTATCAATATCAGGCGCCAAAAAAATAGGCCCGAACGGTTCGGGCCTATTGTTTCATGAAAGCAGAAAACCTACTTTTTCATCACTGACGGCTTTTCCTCGGGCTTGTCGGCGCTGGCCATGGCGGGCTTGGGCTTGGCAATTTGTACCGGCTTGCCCTTGAGCAGATTCATTGCCTGGTTGAGCTGGTGATCTTCTGCAGAGCCAAACTCGATCGGCTTGCGGCCTTCGGCGCGCAGCTTTTCAATCTTTTCCGCACGCTCTACTAGTTCGCGGGCGCGCTGCTCGGCGGTCTTGCCGTCTACGATGGCTTCGTTCTTGCCGGATAGATGGCGCTCAATATCCGCTTCACGCGTGCGCAGAGAGGCGAAGATATCGCCATCGGGCGTTTCTTCCACCAAAAAGTCCGGCTCAATGCCCTTGGCCTGGATGGCGTTGCCCTTGGGCGTGAAGTAGCGCGCTGTAGTCAATTTGATGCCGGTGGACTGTGACAGCGGGAAGATAGTTTGCACTGAACCTTTGCCAAAGCTTTGCGTGCCGATGATCTTGGCGCGGCCATGATCTTGCAGTGCGCCCGCAACGATTTCCGACGCGCTGGCGGTGCCGCTATTGACCAGCACCACCATCGGCAGCGTGGTGAATATCGGATTCAACTTCTTCAGCGGATCTTCACGCAGGCCACGATAGTCTTCGGGGTTGGCGAAGTACTTGCGTTTATTTTCATCCGTGCGGCCTTCGGTGTAGACCACCAGTGTGTCGCGCGGCAAGAACGCGGCAGAAACGCCCACCGCGCCATGCAGCAGGCCGCCTGGATCATTGCGCAGGTCCAGCACCAAGCCTTTGATCGGCCCCGCCTCGACAGCTTTGTTCAAATGGGTGACCAGGTTTTCAACCGTGCGCTCTTGGAACTGCGTCACGCGTACCCACGCGTAGCCAGGCTCGAGCATTTTGCTGCGCACGCTCTGCACCTTGATCACCGCGCGGCTCAAGGTAAACACCATCGGTACCGGATTGTCTTTGCGGCTGACGGTGAGCGTAATGGGCGTATTGGGTTTGCCGCGCATCAGCTTCACGGCTTCTTGCAGCGTGAGGCCTTTGGTGGACTTGTCGTCGATGCGGATAATCAGATCGCCGCTCTTGATGCCGGCGCGCGAGGCGGGCGTGTCGTCGATCGGCGACTGCACTTTGATAAAGCCGTCTTCAGTACCGACTTCAATGCCCAGGCCGCCAAACTCGCCTTGGGTGCCGACTTGCAGGTCTTTGAACGCGTCCGCATCCAAATACTGGGAATGCGGATCAAGGTCTTGCAGCATGCCTTGGATTGCACCGGCAATCAGCTTTTTGTCTTCGACCGGCTCGACGTAGTTGGACTTGACTGCGCCAAACACATCGGTAAAGGCGCGGATCTCTTCCAGCGGCAGCGGGCCGCGCGCGTCGCGCTGCGCAACCGCTGTCAGCCCCAGGCTGATCAGTATGCCGCCAACACCGCCCAAGGCGATCAGGCCAATGCTTTTATTCAACTTCATAGACGTCTAGTCCTTAAGTGTCACTCTCTGCGCGCCCATACACACAGATGCTTTTGATTCTACGCTTTGCCCCCCGGCTGGCAAGGGCGTAGTCGCAGCAGTTGTGACAGGTTGTTGCGGTGTTATGCGTGAAAACCCGCCTTGGACGCACTTTAAGCCGCAACTATTGACGCTCTGACAATCGCTGCAACCCAAAATTCACCACTTTTTCACTTGTTTGCAACCTGCAGCCACTACTTTGAGTGGGTTCGTTAAATAAAGTCAGGCCGCCGCAGATGCAGTTCAACCCGGTTTTGCCGCAGGTCGTCGCAAACCGGCTGCACGGCCAAAGGCTGTCACCCACAATGCCTCCATCGACAAGCAGCACCTCCTCCTCAAGAAGAAAGAACCATCATGACTACCACCGCCAGAGCACTGATTTTTGGCACCACGCTTGCCCTTACAGGCCTTGCGCTGCTGCAGGCCTTTGTTCCTGCGCCAGTGGCAGCAGAGCCGCAGATCGTCAAGCTGGAGCAAGTGATTGTGACCGCCAGCCGTGCGCAGGCAGCGGCTACGCAACTGGACGAAGCCATCAAGCAGGCCAGCGCCTCGCTGCGCAAGGGCGGCTGAGCAGGCAGCGATTCGCAGCAGAACAGATTACGCAATACGCACAATATTGATCCCCTAGCTGAGAGAGCTTTCTCGGCTATTTCGGCCCCGCTCCTCTAGCGGGGCCATTTTTTTGCGTGAAAACTTTGTGTGATCATCCGCGCGAATGTAGATGATGCGGTTCGCGAGGCCATTCACCTGATTCCTTCTCGTCAGCGAGCTTCTACAAATCACCGTTCGCGTTGAGCCCTTCGCCAAGCTCAGGACAGGCCTGTCCAAACGCATTGGAGGTACGCCATTGATTTGATCAATGACAAGGGGGCTTCGACAGGCTCAGCCCGAACGGGTTGAGACGTTTCTAGCGGCCTGTAAACATAGATGACGCAATATCCATGCGCTTTTTGAAGCGTTTTTGCCTGAAAAAGCGCATGGATATTGCGTAGAGCACCTTCAAATCTCACCGATTTTCGATCAAACGCATCGCGCTGTGCATCGGCTCGCCATCGCTTTCCTGCACTTCGCGCCGGTCTTGCCGCAGCTCATCGCAAAGCGGCTGCGCATGTGATGCGTGTTGCCTAAAGTGGCGTCATCGAAACACAAACAACACGTCAAAGGAACCGTATCATGAACATGACTTTCAAAGCACTGATGGTTGGCACATTGATCACCGCCGCAGCCCTGAGCGTGATGGCAGCAACCGCGCCTGCAGCACCGGTCTACAAGCTGGACGCTGTAGTAATCACCGCGCAGCGCTTGCCTGCTACCGATGTGATCAAGCTGGGTACTGTTGAAGTGACTGCCAGCCGCGCCGACATGCTGGCTGCGCAAGCAGAAGAAAACTTGAAACAAGTCGCCATCGCATCCAATCCGCGCATCTGAACGTATATCTGTTTGACAGGACAGGCTGCGCGCCGCCAGCTTGTGATGTGAGAACTGTTTTTGCGGCGCACCGGTAGATGTGACGTGTTGTTTCCTCCTCGGTTAAGCATTCCCACTTAACCTTTGCACCCCGGCCAAGCGCAAGTTTGGCCGGGGTTTTTCTTTGGCGCGTGCGTTTGAAGCAAACTCAGGCGAGCGCGGGAATTCCGGCAGCAGCATCATCATCGTCCGCTTTTTCGTCGGCTTCTTCCCCCAGAAACCCGCCGCTCTGATGCTCCCACAGCCGCGCATACAAACCGCCTTGCGCGAGCAAGCTCTTGTGGTCGCCCATCTCCACGATGCGGCCCTTGTCCATCACCACGAGGCGATCCATCGCCGCGATGGTCGACAAGCGGTGCGCAATCGCCACCACAGTTTTGCCTTCCATCAGTTTGTACAGACTGGTTTGAATCGCGGCTTCAACCTCGGAGTCCAGCGCGCTGGTGGCTTCGTCCAGCAGCAGGATTGGCGCGTCTTTGAGCATGACGCGTGCAATCGCCACGCGCTGGCGCTGCCCGCCGGAGAGCTTCACGCCGCGCTCGCCCACATGCGCGTCGTAGCCTTTGCGGCCGGAAGGATCGCTCAGCGTTTGAATAAAGTCGTCCGCTTCGGCGCGTTTGGCGGCGGCAATCATGTCGTGATCGATCGCGTCGGGCCGGCCGTACAAAATGTTGTCGCGCACACTGCGATGTAGAAGCGATGTGTCTTGCGTGACCATGCCCACCTGCGCGCGCAGGCTGTCTTGCGTCACATGCGCGATGTCTTGACCGTCGATCAGAATGCGGCCGCTGCGCACATCGTAAAAACGCAGCAGCAGATTAACGATGGTGCTCTTGCCCGCGCCGCTGCGGCCCACCAGACCAATCTTCTCGCCCGGCGCGATGTTCAGTGAAAAACTGTCGATCACATTAGTCTTGCCGCCGTAGGCAAAGTTCACGTTCTCAAACGTGACTTCGCCCTTGCGCACCGCGAGCGGCTTGGCATCCTCCGCATCCACAATTGCGCGCTGCTTGGACAGGATGCCCATGCCGTCCGCTACCGTGCCCACGTGTTCAAACAGCGTGGCCATCTCCCACATGATCCAGTGCGCAATGCCGTTGAGCCGCAGCGACATTGCGCTTGCCGCAGCCACCGCGCCCACGCCTACCTGCCCGTGCGACCACAGCCACAGCGCCAAGCCCATGGTGCTGCCAATCAGCAGCACAGACAACAACTGGTTAAGTTGATCTACCCAGGTGACCAAGCGCATCTGCTGATGAACCGTGCCTAAAAACTCATCCATCGCGGCGTGCGCAAAGCCGGCCTCGCGCCGCGAGTGTGAGAACAGTTTGACGGTGGCGATGTTGGTGTACGCATCCGTAATGCGCCCCGTCATCAGCGATCTTGCATCGGCCTGCGTTTGCGCGATCTTGGATAGGCGCGGCACGAAGTACCACATCACTACCAGATAAAGCGCGAGCCACACCAGAAACGGAATCAGCAGCAGCGCATCAAAGCCTGCCAGCACGAAGATCAGCGTGACAAAGTACACCAGCACGTAGACGAGAATGTCGGAAGCGATCATCCACACATCGCGCACGGCCAGCGCGGTTTGCATCAGCTTGGTGGAAATGCGGCCGGCAAATTCGTCTTGATAAAAAGACATGCTTTGCTCAAGCAACTGGCGGTGAAAATTCCAGCGCAGCCGCATTGGCATGTTGCCGGCGATGCTGTTAAAGCGCAAAAACGCCCAGGCCAATGTGATCAGCATGCTACCCACCAGTGCCGCCGCCAGCAGTGTGAGTGTGCTGCCATGCTTTTCCCAGAGCTGCGCGGGCTGCACATCGGCCAGCCAATCGACAATCTGGCCCATAAAGGCAAACATCAGCGCTTCAAACGCGCCGATGGCTGCGGCAAGAATCACAATGGCCACCAGCGGGCCGCGCGCACCCTTGGTGCAGGCCCACATGAAAGCAAAAAATGTTTTTGGATGGATGGCCGGCGCAGACTCTGGATAAGGGTCGACCAGCTTCTCAAAGGTTTTGAACAACGAACTGCTCCGGCAAATTGCGGGGCTGCGCCTTGTAGGTGCGGCCCTGCATTTTCAAACTGCAAGTTTAGCGCAAATCACCGCAAAAATCACAGCGAAACAAATGCTTTACGCAATATCCATGCGCTTTTTGAGGCAAAAATGCCCCAAAAAGCGCATGAACATTGCGTTACGCCTTTTGAAAAGTGCTTAATTTGATGCCCTCGCGCGCAACCACTTCTGCAATCTGCGGATGCGCAGCCACGCGATCAATGTAGGCCTTGTACACCGGCATCGAATCTGGGTCGATGCCGGTAAAACCGCCCCAGCGAAACAGCGTCAGCGCATACGCATCCAGCATCGACGGCTTGGCACCCAGCCAGTATGGATTCGCGTTTTTGATCTGCGCTTCAATGCGTTCCAAGAGCGGCCGGTACTGCGCGGCGGCAACACGTTTGAGCTCTGTGTGCGCCGCATCGTCTTCAGCAAATTTGCTCGGCATAAAAAAGTGCGTAAAGGTGGGATGCACCGTGTTGTTAAACCACGCCAGCATGGAGAGTGCCTGCGCGCGCTCCCACGCATCGGCCGGCAGCAAGCCCACCTGCGGAAACACGCGGTCTAAATACTCGCAGATCGCCACGATTTGATGCAGCGGTTTGCCATCGACGGTGAGCACCGGAACTTGACCGTTCGGATTCAAAGCCAAAAACTCGGGCTGCTTTTGCTCGCCCTTGTGCAGTTTGACCAAATGCGTTTCAAAATCCTGCCCGGTCGCGGCTTTGATCAGCTCCAGACCGACATGCGGCACAAAAGAACAAGCGCCGGGAGCACAGTAGAGTTTGTGCATTTGGTGCGTCTCCATTGTTCAAGTTGTCCGCTCAAGCCACCAATGTAAACCGCCGCGCGCAGGCGTGCAGAAACGCGCCTGCCGGTCATACGGATGAACCCGCGTGGGCGCGCCCCAACAGTGGAATTGCTTCTGCGGCAACGCATGCGCAGCGCTCGCCCAAAACCTTGGAAAATGCTTTGTATTAAACAAATTGCGCAGCAAAGCGCCGGGTGAACCGCCCGCGCATAGAAGGGTCTGAGCGCATGGACGGGGCGAGCTGCTGCGGGCAATGCAGAGGGAAAACGTTGTGAACCGGACGAAGATTCGTTATGTAAGTGGGCTTTCACTTGCGGGTTTGATCATGCTGGCCAGCGCTTGTGGTGGCGGTGGAGGTAGCGAAGGCTCTGCGCAGCAGCCGATTGGCGCCTCACCGGCACCAACGGCTTCGCCTGCCCCGTCGCCCACAGCCTCCCCTTCGCCGACAGCATCACCTGCGCCAACGTCCAGCCCAAGCGCCTCGCCCACACCCACGCTAACGCCCATGCCGACGCCCACCGGATCGCCCACCCCGCCGCCGGTCGCCAGCGACTTTGAGCGCTGGTCCAGCCCCGCCACCTGGGGCGGCACCAAACCGGGTGCGAATGCGGTCGTGCTGATCCCGGCCGGCAAGAAAATCCTGCTGGATGAAAACACGCCAGACCTCGCGGGCCTGACCATCGACGGCGAGCTGATGTTTGAAGAAGGCAAAACGCTGGAGCTGCAGGCCGACTACATCATGCTGGCCGGCAGCCTGCATGTGGGCAGCAGCAGCGCGCCTTACACCGGCAACGCCACCATTACGCTGAACGCGGCAGACACCAACCAGAACATCAGTTCCATGGGCACGCGCGGCATTCTGGTGATGGGTGGCAAGCTCAATCTGTTTGGCAAAGCACCGCAAACCCTCTTTACCAAAATTACCGATCACGTGGCCAGCGGCACCACCACGCTGCCGCTTACGCAAACCACGGGCTGGAAGGCGGGTGATCAAATCATCGTCGGCCCCACGGACTACTACGGCGTCAACCCCACCGAGCGCTTGCAGTTGGCCAGCGTCGGTGCCACGCAAATCACTACCAGCAGCGGTATCGCCAAAAGCCGCTGGGGCAAGCTGCAGTACCTGACCGCCAGCGGCATGAGCCTCACGCCGACGAACTTTGTGCCGCGCGTGGCCGGTACGCCCACCGTGCTGGATCAGCGCGCGGTAGTAGGCAACCTCACGCGCAACGTGGTTGTGCAAGGCGCAAACGACAGCGCGTGGACCACGCAAGGATTTGGCGCGCAGGTGATGGTGATGGGCCAAAGCTCGGTTACCAACATCAACGGTGTGGAGCTGCGCCGCATGGGCCAGGCCGGCAAGTTTGGCCGCTACCCGATCCACTTTCATCAGCTCAGTTACGACGCAGCCGGCAACCTGCTCCCCACGGCCGGCGCGCGCCGCGTGACGGGCAGCAGCGTGTGGGACAGCAAGAACCGCTGTATCACCATCCACGGCACCAATGATGTCACGCTCGATGGCAACATCTGCTACGACATCGCCGGCCATGCGGTGTTTTTGGAAGACGCAGTCGAGCGCCGCAACATCATCACCAATAACCTGGTGCTGAAGGTGCGCAAGCCCGCTACACCGCTCATCGACAGCGACAAAGATTTGTTCACGCGCGGCCCGTCCGGTTTTTGGCTCACCAATCCTGACAACATCGTCAAAGGCAATATTGCCGGTGACGCCCAGGGCAACGGTTACTGGATGGCGTTTCCCAAAACGCCGCTGGGCATCAACAAGAGCGTGGCAATTCGGCCGCAGCACCTGAAATTTGGCGTGTTTGACGACAACGTCGCGCACAGCAACAACAAGATCGGCATTCAATTGGATTGGGTGCCCTTCAACGACGCCGGCGAAACGCAACCCGAGAAATACATTCCCACCAGCGACGAGGGCGCAGACCGTTACGATGCCAACCGCGTGCGTTTTGCCCTGAACCGCATCACCACCTACAAGAACCGCGAGAGCGGCTTTTGGAACCGCGTGAGCTGGCCCGATTATTCTGAATGGATCTCGGCCGACAACGTCGGCGTGTCCTTCGCTGGCGCGGGCGATGATGGCCGCATCCGCCGCGCGCTGGTGGTGGGCACGAGCTTGAATAACGCCAACACTTGGGCGCAGGTGGATGCAAACTCGCCCGTGGTGGCTTTTGCGAGCTATCACAGCACCTTTGACATGGCCGACAACGCAGTCGTGAATTTTCCGTTCGTGGCCGGCAAGTCTAGCGGCGCGTTTCGCACCGATGACTACTACATCACCGCAGTGGACAAGGGTTTGGTACGCAACCCCAACAACCACCTGATCGGCAGCCATCCCGGCTACCGCTATCCGGTGCAAACGCAGGAAAACTGGACGCTCGCCGGTGCACTGTGGGACCCGCATGGGTACTGGGGCGCGGCAGGCAACTTCTGGACCTACGACACCC
>JBOFGW010000052.1:0-12809 GCA_051649325.1 Burkholderiaceae bacterium
ATCCCTCGCTTCGCTCGGAATGACAGTGCGAGCTCGCGATCTCCGCATGCGTAGTCCCCTCCCCTGCTGGCAGGGGAGGGTTAGGGTGGGGTTGCTTGGAACGTCAACAGTTTTGCCAACAACCCCTTCCTAGCCTCCCCCTGCCCGCAGGGGGAGGGACTCAACTACGCATGCCCAATAATCGGATGCGGCTCATACGCCGCCTCAAGCAGCTTGATTTCATCCGCAGACAACACAAGCTCAGGAGCCTGCACCGCCGCATCAATCTGCGCAGTCTTGCTTGAACCCACAATCGGCGCGGCCACGCCTTTGGCGAGCAGCCACGCGTACGCGACAGTCGCGTTTTGCACGCCGCACGCTTGCGCTACCTGCGTGAGCGCGGCCAGCACTTTGAAATCCGATTCGCGGTAGTAGTAGTTCTGCGCGATGTCGTCCGTGGCGGCGCGCGATGTGTCGCCACGCGCTTTGTCTTCCTTGCCGCGATTGCCGGCCAGAAAGCCGCGCGCCAGCGGGCTCCAGGGAATCAGGCCCACGCCCTGGTGTTTGCACAGCGGAATCATCTCGCGCTCTTCTTCGCGATACGCCAGGTTGTAGTGGTTCTGCATGGAGACAAACGGCGTGAGATGATTTTCTTTGGCCACTTGCTGCGCGCGCGCAAACTGCCACGCAAACATGGACGACGCGCCGATGTAGCGCGCTTTGCCGCTCTTGACGACATCGTGCAGCGCTTGCATGGTTTCTTCAATCGGCGTGGCGTAATCCCAGCGGTGGATTTGGTACAGATCGACATAGTCCATGTTCAAGCGTTTGAGCGATGCGTCGATGGC
This sequence comes from Burkholderiaceae bacterium, assembly GCA_051649325.1. Taxonomy (GTDB): domain Bacteria; phylum Pseudomonadota; class Gammaproteobacteria; order Burkholderiales; family Burkholderiaceae_C; genus JBJOQV01. The sequence continues at coordinate 828 of JBOFGW010000052.1, forward strand.
GGAGAGAATGCGCTTGCGCGATAGGCCGCTTGCATTGGGCGGCTGCTTGGGCTTGGGCGCGGTTGAGGCGCCACCTTTAAATTTCACATCCACCGGAAAGAACACCTTGGTCGCCACTACCACTTGATCGCGCACGCAAAACTCGCGGATGAATTTGCCGGTGAGCTCTTCGCTTGCGCCGCCGGAATACATGTCGGCCGTGTCAAAGAAATTGATGCCCGCCTCCACCGCGTGCTTGACCACCGGGCGCGACGCTGCTTCATCCAAAACCCACGGCCGCCACTGCGGCGTGCCATACGTCATCATGCCCAGGCAGATGCGCGAGACTTCAAGGCCGGTGTTGCCTAAGCGGGTGGTTTGCATGTGAATTCCTTATGTTGAGTACGCAATATCCATGAGCTTTTTCAAGCATTTTTGCTTGAAAAGGCGCATGGGTATTGCGTAGAGCATTGAATAACTCGAGCTGTCATTCCGAGCAACGCGAGGAATCTTCTTCGTGCACGTAGATTCCTCGCTTTGCTCGGAATGACGATTACGGGATAAGGCGCTCCCCGCACACCTTAGACGACTTCTTGCGACTTCTCGCTTAAGACCGCGTATTTTCCACCCACTGCGCATACCCACGCGCGCGTAGCTCGCATGCCGGGCATGCGCCGCAGCCATAACCCCACGCGTGGCGCTTGCCGCGCTCGCCCAAGTAGCACGTATGTGTGTGCTCGATGATGAGCTGCGTGAGCGCATCGCCGCCCAGCTCTTGCGCAAGCTGCCAGGTGGCGGCTTTGGTCAGCCACATCAGCGGCGTTTCAATCACAAAGCGGCTTTGCATGCCCAGGTTCAGCGCCACGTGCAGCGCCTTGAGCGTGTCGTCACGGCAATCCGGGTAGCCGGAAAAATCGGTCTCGCACATGCCGCCCACAAGTGTCTTGAGTTCACGGCGATAGGCCACTGCCGCCGCGGCGGTGAAAAACAGCAGGTTGCGGCCGGGCACGAAGGTGTTGGGCAGGCCGTCTGCACGCAGGCGAATTTCTGCTTCAGAGGTGAGTGCGGTGTCTGACAACTTGCCGAGCATGGACAGGTCAATCACATAATCTTGCCCGAGCTTGTCGGCCCAGTGCGCAAACTGCGCGCGCAACTGCTTAATCACCTGCAAGCGGCATTCCAATTCAATGCGATGGCGCTGACCGTAATCAAAGCCGATTGTTTCCACGCGTTCATAGCGCTGAAGTGCCCACGCCAGACAAGCTGTGGAGTCTTGCCCGCCGGAAAACAAAACGAGTGCTGTGGTCAATGCTGTTCCATTCGGATTTTTAAGCTTCTACGCAATATCCATAAGCTTTTCCAAGCATTTCTGCCTGAAAAAGCGCATGGATATTGCGTAGTCATACTTCAATAATGCATTGCGGCACAAAATCATCCTGCTCGCCGCTCTTCGCATAGCCTAGCGGATTGGCGATCACGCGGCATTCACCCACGCGGTAGTTGCTGGCGCAGTGCAGGTGGCCGTGCAGCCACACATCGGCCTGCGCCACCAGATCATCCAGCGCGTTGCAAAATCCGGCCGTGCCAGGCGTGAGACCGTAGCGCGGATCGTGGCTGTGCAAGCTCGGTGCAAAGTGCGTGACCACCACGGTCTTGCCATCAAACGGTTTGGCCAGCTCTGCGCGCAAAAATTGTTGGCAGAGCAGCGCCTCTTCGCGCATGGCCGCAGCATCAAACGGCAACCCTTCGCGCAGTGTGCCGCACTTGAGCAGATAAAAGTTGGCGGCGCGAAAGGCTTTTTCGCGCTGCTGCAAGTTGTATGCGAGCGCGCCCGGCTGGCCATCCGGCCGGTTGGCAAACGCATCAAAATCGCTCCAGAGTGTGGAGCCGATTAGGCGCACGCCAGGCAGCTCCAGCGTTTGCCCTTCCAGCCAGATGATGCCTAAGTCTTCGCAGTGCGCGCGCAGCGCTGCGTAGCATTCATCAAAATCCTGCCCATCAAATTCATGATTGCCGGGCACGTACACCACCGGCACCGGCCAATTGGCAAGTAGCGGCGAGAAAGGCGTCAAACACCAATCCGGCTGGCCGTTGCGCGCCATCGGCGTATCCGGCAGCGCGCCGATGTCGCCCGCGAGCACGAGCAGATCTGCGTCTGGCGCGGGGGTAGGCACAAAGCTGGGGTCAACCTCCAAATGCAGGTCGGACAGGAGTTGAATCCGCATCAGTCGCGCGGGACGATCTTGCGGTAATACACCACGCGCTCGGTCTCTTCAAAGCCCATGGCCAGATGTGCCTGTTGGCTCTCTGTGTTTGCAAGCGGTGTGTCTGAAGCCAGCTCAGTGAGCTTGCGCGTGCGCGCCCATGCGAGTGCATAGTCCATCAGCGCACGGCCCACACCGGCGTGGCGGGCGGCCGGCGCAGTCCACAACCCTTCTACAAACGCGACGGGCGAAGTATCGCAACCATTCACATAATCGGTGCGTACAGACAGCTCGATAAAACCCACCGCTTGAGCGTTTTGCATCGCCAGCGCCACGCCGTTCTTGGCGGGGTCGAGCAACATCGTTTCTGCTTCGCGCGCATGGTCTTGCGCACTCGTGTCCGGCCAGAGCTGCGCGCGCATGGCGATCCACGCGGTGGTGTCGCCGCGTTTGGTGAGTACTTCAACGGTGATGCCCTCAGCCATTGCCTTTACCGTGAACCGTGTTGACTTTGTAGCGCATCCAGAATTTTTTGATGCACACCGCCAAAGCCGCCGTTACTCATGATCAAAACATGGTCGCCGCTGCGTGCGGCTTCAACCACAGCTTGCACGACTGCATTCAAATCGCCAAACGCGCTGGCTTTTGCGCCCAGCGGCGCGAGTGCCGCGGCCAAGTCCCAGCCCAGTGCGTGCTTGCCTTCTTGCGCGCCGTAGCCAAACACCAGGTCGGCGGCCTGCAAGCTGCCGGGCAACGCGGCTTTCATTGCGCCGAGTTTCATGGTGTTGGAACGCGGCTCGAGCACAGCCAAAATGCGCGCGCTGCCGACTTTTTTGCGCAGGCCTGCTATGGTGGTTTCAATCGCGGTGGGGTGATGCGCAAAGTCATCGATCACCGTGACACCGCCAACCGTGCCGCGCACCTCCATGCGGCGCTTCACGTTTTCAAAGCTGCGCATCGCTTCGATAGCCACCGCGGGTTGCACACCCACGTGCCGCGCAGCGGCGATGGCGGCTAGCACATTCATGCGGTTGTGCGCGCCGGTCAGATCGCTCTGCACGCGGCCTTGCAGCTCGCCTTTGAAGCGTACGTCGAACGTGCCTTCATCCATAACTTCGCCAATGGTCCAGTCACCGACACCAAATTTTTCGCACTCGCTCCAGCAGCCGCGTGCGAGCACGCGTGCGAGGGTTTCTTCTGTGCCGTTGACGATCAGCCGGCCGCTGGCGGGCACGGTGCGTACAAGGTGATGGAACTGCGTTTCAATCGCCGCCACGTCCGGAAAAATATCGGCGTGATCGTATTCAAGATTGTTGAGAATCGCGGTGCGCGGCCGGTAGTGCACGAACTTGCTGCGTTTGTCGGAGAACGCACTGTCGTATTCATCTGCTTCGATTACGAAGAAATCTGTGCCGCCCAAGCGTGCGGAGATGCCAAAGTTTTTTGGCACACCGCCCACCAAAAAGCCGGGCTGCATGCCGGCGTGCTCCAGCATCCAGGCGAGCATGGCGGTGGTGGTAGTTTTGCCGTGCGTGCCGGCCACGGCCATCACCCAGCGGCCTTGCAGCACGTGTTCGCTCAGCCATTGCGGGCCGCTGGTGTAGCGCGCGCCGGCTTCCAAAATTGCCTCTGCAAGCGGGTTGCCGCGCGACATGGCATTGCCGATCACAAACACATCGGGCTTGAGCTTGAGCTGATCTGCAGAAAATCCTTCCACCAGTTCAATGCCCTGCTCTTGCAACTGCGTGCTCATCGGCGGATAAACATTGGCATCGCAGCCAGTAACTTTGTGGCCCAGCGCGCGCGCCAAGAGCGCCATGCCGCCCATGAATGTGCCGCAGATACCCAGGATGTGAATGTGCATTGAGTTTAAGAGATCAAATTGAATCGACTACGCAATATCCATGGGCATTTTGAAGCATTTTTGCCTGGAAAGGCGCATGGATATTGCGTACTGCTGTTTCAAACTGAAGCAAAACGCGTGCTCGGCCTTGCCAGATAAAACCACTCCTGCCCCGCCTGCGCCAGCGCGTTCGGAAACAGAATCGTGCCATCGTGCGGCGCAGTGACCACTTGACCACTGGCGCGCGTGCCAATCACATCGCCAGCCTTGAGCAGATCAAAGCTGGCCCATGCGCGCGCAAACGCGTCGGCATCGTGCGCTTTGTCGATCACCTCGAACATGTGCAGGCTTTCCATGTGCTGCGGCGCGGGCGGCTCGGCATCTTGCAGCATGCCAAAGTGTGCGAGTGTGTTGATGATGGCGCGGTAAGCCACCTCTGGCGACTGCGGATCGGCATGCTGCCCGCACTCCAGCGTAAGCGCCATGCCGCCTTGCTTGCGCATGTATTCGGTGGTGCCAATGCCGTAGATCGGGCTTTGGTTCAGATGCGCGGCGGCAAGCTTTGCCGCGTCCAGATCAGCCATGCGCCGCGCCACGCCTTGCGCGTAGGTGGAGAGCCAGCCATCCACCGCACGCGCAACGCCGAGGCGCTGCGCCCAGGCTTGCTCTTTATCTGCGTGCGCAAACGGTTCGATATCGCCTTGATTGTTCTGCGGCCCCACCATCACGAACGGCTGGCCGCCGGCGGCTTGAAACGAATGCAGATCGAGCAGCGCGTCGTGCGCGGCGAGCATGGGGCACAACCAGTTGGCCACGTGGTCTTCAAACTCGCGCGGGTTGCTCGTGGGCGCGAGGTTGCGGTTGAGATTGCGGTCACCATTGCGGCGCTTGAGTTCATACGCTTTGGGGTTGGTGATGGGCACGAGTGTGAGCGAACCGGCGGCGAGCTTGAGCGCACCTGCGTCCAGTTCGCTGACGATGCGCGCGATCGCCTGCGTGCCGCAGATCTCATTGCCATGCACCGCGCCCAGCACGATCAAGCGCGGCCCAACTGCGGTGCCAGAGTAAGCGATGGATTTGAACGGGTGCATCAGCGGTGCGTTTCACAAAACTTGGACAGCATATAGTTTACGCTGCCGCGCACATGCGACTGTTATTGCACTACGCAATACTGGTGCGCCTTTTGGAGCAAAAATGGCTTGAAAGGCTCATGGATATTGCGTAAACGCCTTTCAATAAAGGTCTACTCCACCGTTTTAACCACTTGCCCTGCAGCCGGCTCACCACCGCTATACACGCCATTGATCAGCCGCAACTGTGCTTGCGCGCTGGCACCCAGCGGTGTGGCTTGTGCGAGCTGCGCGAAGCCGCCGCGCGGAAATGTGGTGGTGCGCAGCTTGTAGGGCCGTGCAACGTTGCGGTCTGCATCCGCAAACGCGCGGAAGGATTTTTCTGCCTGCGCAATCTCTGCGCGGTTGCGTGCCAGGCCGTCAGCGTTCTGCGCCAGATACAAAAGCGCATAGTTCGTATTTTTCGGGCCGGTGACGATGGTGGCATCAATGTTCTGCGCGCCTTGCTGCGTTTGGCGCGCGCCGGAAAAATGCGTGGCTGCAAAACCATTGATGCTGTAGCGCTCAACGCGACCCTGCGTGGGCTTGAGCGCGTTGCGGATAATCTCGTCATGCGAGTTGCCAGCCTGCGGTGGCACCGCCACCAAGCGCAGCCCCGCCGTGCCCTGCGCATTGACGAGCAGCAGTGCGTCTTGCGAGTTTTGGATCTTCCAGCCCGGCGGCGCGGTCATCACAAAGCCCATCGGCTCGTGATAGAAACTGTTGCCGCGCACCAGCCCCTGCTCACGGCTGTCGCCAAAGGCCATGCCGTTGATGCGATGCATATAGCGCGCCCGGCCGTCGTCGGCACTGTTGACCGGAAATTTTTGCGCGAGCTGCGTGATGTCGTTAAGCCGCTGATCATTGGACGGATGTGAAGACAGCCAATTGTCGCGCTGCGCGACCTGCTTGCCTTGCGCGCGCGGCTGGTCAGCAGCAAAACGCTCCTGGTCTTTGAGCGCGGCAATCACATTGATCATGGTCCGAGGGTTGTAGCCGGAGCGGGCGAGATATTCTGCGCCGAGGCTATCGGCCTGCAGCTCTTGTTCACGGCCATACTTGGCCACGTAACCGGCTGCGGCCGCCTGTGACGTTTGGCTGGCCAAATCGCCCAATCCGCCCAGGCCATACCTACCCTCCAGCACTGCGCCCAGCACCGATGCAGCAAGCACACCCAGACCAGCCTGCTGCTGACGAGTGGCACGCTGCGCACCGTGGCGCGCCGTGACGTGGCCGATTTCATGACCGAGCACACCGGCCAATTCCGCCTCGCTATTCAAATGCGCCATGATGCCGCGCGTGATGTAGATGTAGCCTCCCGGCAGCGCAAACGCATTGATCTCGGGGCTGTCTACCACGGTAAACGTCCACGCGAGGGTGCTGCGATGCGAGAGCTTGGCCAGCTTCTGGCCGACATCGTTCACATAGGCCTGCAACGCGGTGTCGTTATAAACACCGTATTCCTCCAGCACCTCTTTATGCGCCTTGCGGCCTTCTTCCAGCTCGGTGCGCTCATCCATCACCGTGCGCTCGGCGCGGCCGGTGACAGGGTTGGTGACGGTGCTGCCGCAGGCGGTGAGCAAGACCAGTAGCGCGGCAAGCGATAACTTCAAAGCGTTCATGATTCATCCTCCGCGAACTTGCGCGAGAACTCGAGCGAGTTTGGACGATTCTATTGCGGCATTTCCCTAAGCGCACGCATGACACATGCGTGAACTTGCGCGGGAGTTCAGCGGCTGCCGGCAGTCTTGCAATGCGCGAGCGCGAAACCTTTGGCGCACGCGTAGTCCGCCATGCCCAGCGCGACCGCGTCAAACAGCGGCGCAGCCCATGTGCGGCCCACTTCAATTTTGCCCACTGCGTTTTCAATATCAATGGCACGGCTGACTTCCATGATGGCGACCGCGTTGCTGTACTCCGCTGCGCGCTCGATCAGCGGGTGCCAGGCTAGGCTTGAACCCTCTTTGTCGGACTGCCCGCCGCGCACACGCGGCCCAAGATTACCCAGGCCCACTTGCTTGTAAAACGGTGCAATGCGCGCCTGGATCATCGCCTCCCACTGCGGATTGCGCGGCTGCGTGCCCGTGACCAGCATCTGCGCGCCGGGCTTGGGGTTTTGGTCATTGGGGTCGTGCGCATCCGCCGTGAGCAGCATGGTCTGCACATGCGCATTACCCTTTGCAACGCCGGCGATAAAGTGCTCAAAGCCTTGAAAGCCGTTCAAGCTTTCACCATACATTTGGATGCTGGGCGTAAGCACGTAAAAGCCCAGCGCGGTCAGGCGATGCGCCAACTCTTCCTGCGTGATGGTGTTCCAGATTTTGCCCACATGCCGGCCGTTGACGCGGGCGCCGGGCTGCTCGCCATTGACGGTGTACTGCTGCGGCAGAATCGCAATCGGTTTGGCGGTATTGATCTTGATTGCCGCCACATCCGCATGTGTCCAGTTTTTGCCGGTGTAGGTGTAATGCACGGTGTAGACGCCTTGCCCGGCGGTGGTGGCGTAGCCAGCAGCCGATGTGCTTACACTTGGCTCGACGCTTTTTGCTGGCGGATTCGGCGCAGCGCATGCGGCAAGAATGGCAGATGCACATACCGCCAAATGCTTTATCTTGAAAACAACCATCCGCACTCCCTCAAGAAAAAAGGGGGCCATGCCCCCTTAGTGCACTACAACCTGCTTTGCGCTTACTCAAACCGGTAAGAGAATTGCAAACCCATGGTGCGTGGGCGCTGGAAGATTTCGCGCGCGCCAACTGTAGGACCAAAATAGGCGGCTGAGGCGTAAGACGTAATCGCGCGCTCACCGGTCAAGTTTTCTACGTAGAGCGTTGCTTCCCACGCGTCTTTTCCATAGCCGACTGAAGCGTCAAACTGCTTGTAGTGACCATACTGAAACAAGTTGGTCGGTGGGTTCTGGGTTTTGGTGCGGTATTGGGCAGATACGCTGGCCTTCAAATTCGCACCGTTTTCCAGGAACGTGCTGTAGCGCAGCCCCAGGTTGCTCTTCATGCGCGGGAATCCCAACAGCTTTTCGCCTTTGATCTCAACAATGCTCTGGTCGCAGCTGATGGTGATGCAGATCGTTTTGTCTTCATCAATCTTGCCCTCGGTATACGCAAGACCTGCATTCAGCGTGATCGTGTCAGTCACTTTAAACTTGCCCTGCAACTCCACGCCTTGCGTGTGTGAGTCTGCCCCGTTCGCCGTACCGTTAAACACCAGGAACGTGTTCTCATCAAAGAAGCTCTGACCAATTTGCGCGCCTGTCCACTTGATACGAAATACCGAGGCGCTGTAGTAGAGCTTGCGGTCCATCGCATAGCCTTTGAAACCAAGTTCATAGTTGGTGGTTTCATCCGGTTTGAAAATGAACGCTTCCGGATTGATCCCCCCCCCGGGAAAGCCTCCAATTGAGTTGGCACCGCCACGCCGCCAGCCTTGAGAGATCGTGAAGTAAGCAAGCTGATCGGGTGTGAATTGGTAAGAAGTGTTGAATTTGTAGTAGCGCTTGCTGCCTTTGGCGCCTCCTGCGGACCGTGTAAACCCTCCGAACACCCAGTCATTGAGGGCGGTTTCGTAGGTGTCTTTGAATCTGAATTGGCGCGCACCCAAAGTAATCTGCCATTCAGGGGTGATCTTGTAACCGACTTCGCCGAACAGTGCTTTTTCCTTGTACACGTTACGATTGGTCTCTGAGTATTCGCGGTCTACGACACCGCCCTGAGCTGCAGTATCGCGTTGCTGAGCGGCATAAAAGCCCGGCAGGATTTCTGCAAAGTTGATGTCTTTTTCGGTTTTGGTATAGAACAGGCCCGCAGTCCACAAGAACGGACCATCGCCCGATGAAACGATGCGCGTCTCATGCGTAAGACCCTTGTAGCGCGCAAGCATATCTTGATAAGCAGAGAACGCCCAGGGATCACCGTTCGCGTCCAGGTGAAAGTCCAAATCGGTCAGCAGGTTGAAGCCCGTGATATCGGAAATGCTGTTCTTCTTGTCTTTGTAAGTAGAGGTTGCCGAATGTAGCTTGGCACTGCCCAAGTCCCAATCCAGATCGACGGACGTCATAGAAAGTTTGCGGTCTGACGTATCAGCAAACGCACCCACAACCGTACTGTCATTCACCACGTATGGCGCGCGTGGGTCTGTAATGGTGCGGCCACCTGGGTAGACGCCGCCCGCGGCAATGTAAGCCGGCAAACGCTGCGCAGCAGATGAGCCCACTGCGGTTTGGTCTTGCGCCGTATGCGCGAGCAACACCGAGAACGCGGGCGTGACTTGCCACAGCGCGGACACGCGCCCACCCGTGGTTTTATTGGTGTTTTCGTCTTCAATGAGGCGCGTGGGCAGCGCGTTGGCGCCGGTGCGGTAAGGAGGATTGGTCAGGCGATCCACCCAGCCTTTTTCATTGAGCGCACTGACGGATGCGCGCAGCGCAAACGTGTTACCAAGGGGCAAGTTCACAACGACGTTGGGATCAATCGACAACCCGCCGCTGCCGGCAGTTTTGTAAGTGTCAAAGTTGATCACACCTTCTGTCTTGCCGAGCTTGGGCTTGTTGGTGATGTAACGAATCGTGCCACCCAGGCTGCTGGAGCCATACAACGTGCCCTGCGGACCGAGCAAGGTTTCCACACGCGCAATGTCTTTGATGCGAAAGTTCAGATTGGGTAGCGGCGTGTCATCGATGTAATACGCGATACCGGTGCGCACGAAATAGTCCAGCTCGTTCGCGCCCACGTTCTGATTGCTCAGGCCGCGCACCACCACGGTTTCGGCATAGCGTGGGCCGTTGTTGGGCGCATTGATCGCAACGTTTTGGTCGATCAGTTTTTTTACGTCGGTAATGTTGGCTTCGCGCAGCGCTTCTTCAGACAGGGCTTCAACGTTGTACGGAACGCGGTGCACCTGCTGCTCGCGTTTGGAGGCGGTGACGGTAATGACCTCCAGTGTTTGAGCGTCCTTTTTTTCGTCTTTTTTCTCATCTTTCTTGGCTGGGTCTGCCGGGGTCTGCGCCGCTTGGGCCCACACCCACTGCGGAGAAGCGAAAGCGAGAAGCGCGAACGAAAGGGCGGTGGCGATTTGAGTGCGTTGCAAGACGTGCCGAGACTTCATGGATTTGTTCTCCTATCCCTGGTTTTTGAGTGAGAGCAGCGAGGAAGCGAATAGCACCATTTAGATACCAGTTTGAACTATATCGCGGAGTACGTCATAGCGCTAGATCGATTTTTGGCGTGCATCAAAACAGGTCCATATGCACAAAAAAGCTCGCCAACTTGGTGCGTAAACATGCGGCGCACGCGTAGTTATCGTGCGGCGCATCAAAAAACGATTTGCGCGAACACGGCGGAGCCTTGGCGTTTTTAGGGTACCGCCGCCCACTCAATCAGCGCATCCAGCGCCTGCCGCCCTTGCTTGGCGTTGGGGTCGTTGATCAGCCCTACCACCACCTGCATTTGCCCACCAGCGCCGCGCACGTAGCCGGCAATGCCGACGACGTTGCCCAGCGTGCCAGTCTTAATGCGTGCCACCTGCTGCGCTGCTGTACCGGCAAGCCGTTCGCGCATGCTGCCATCTACCGCCGCGATCGGCAGGCTAGCGAGAAACTCCGCGGCCCATCGGCCGCGCGCTGCAGCGCGTAACAAGTGTGCGAGCTGTTCTGCGCTGATGCGCTCTGACCGCGATAGGCCGGAGCCGTTGTCCACCACCAGCCCCGTGCGCGCAATGCCTGCGCGGTCAAACCAAGCATCCACGGCGGCGCGGCCGGCGTCCAGTGTGCTTGCACCGCCGGCGCTCTGGGCGACGCCTAGATTCAACAGCAGCAACCGTGTCATGCCATTGTCTGAATCTTTGTTGATCGCGCGGATGATCATGGCTAGCGGCTCAGAATTGCTTTCATGCAGCGGCTTGGCATCCGCCGGCACTGCACCGTCGCGCACGCTACCTCGCCACGCGATGCCGATCTCGCGCAACTGCGCACGCAAGACCCGTTCCCAGAACACATTGCGGTCAAGCACGTTGGTTTCAGTACTGATGGTGCAGTTGCGCGGAAAGCTGCCTTGCAGCAACACAGTGATCAGCCCCGCGGCATCCGTGCTGACTTGCGGCACCTGAAAATCATCCGCCCAATCACCGCAATCACGCTCTACGAGCTTGAGCTTTGCCGCGCTGATGCGTACGCGGTCAATCGCCTGTGCAGTTTGCACCTGGATGCGCCGAGCGTCTGCGATGAGCGTGAACTCCAGCATGTTGTGATTGAGCAGCAGCGGATCGGGGATCAGGTTGTAGTACGCATCTGGATACTCATCAAACGGCGGCGCGCCCACATCCAGACGTGCAGGTGCAAAGCGGCTGCGATCTAGCACCACGTTACCGGCGATGCTGCGGATGCCCTGCGCACGCAAGGCGCGCAGCGCTTTGTGCAAACGCTCTGCGGAAAACGCAAAATCGCCACCGCCGCGCACATGCAACGCGCCGGCAAGCGTGCCACCGCGCACCGGCGCAGCAGAAAGAAACTGTGTCTTCCATTGCTGCGCAGGGCCAAACGCATCCAGCGCGACCTGCGTGGTGACCGTCTTCATCGTGGACGCAGGCTGCATTGCGCGCTGAGTGTTTAGCGCCAGCCGGGCGGTGCCCTCCTCCACGGGAATGACGATGGCACTCAACGAATCCGGTGCGATGCCCGCCTTTTCAAGCGCGCTTTGTACCGGTGCGGGCAGCGCCGCTTGCGCCATAGCCAGCGGCGCCGCAATACAGCATGCACATGCCAGCAGATACTCGGCAACGCAGCGGATCAAAGCTGCGCGCCAACGAAGAATTTGAAGAGCATCAAATGCCCTGTACG
>JBOFGW010000053.1:0-5660 GCA_051649325.1 Burkholderiaceae bacterium
CATTGGCAACGCCGCGGCCTTCGCGGTCGCTGACTTTGATCGCGGGTGCTGTGGGTACGGCGGTGCTCACCACAGCCTGCTGGTCATTGCCTGCATGCACGGCGGTTGCCACCGGCGTAAAGGGATCAACGGCATCCAGGCGCTCAAGCTTCCAGCGCTGCGCGCACGTGGCATTCCAGTCCCATTGCCAGACGGTGGCGCCTTGCGCGGTGCTGGCGCCGGCAACGTCCAGCGCTTTTTGATTGTGCTGCACAATGAAGCGGTAGCTGCCGTCATCCAGCAAATCAATCGCAAAGCGCTGGTTGGCGCGGCCATGCCAGGGGTGTTGATGAAACACCGGCGTGCCGTTCTCCGTCACTGCAGAAGAAGCATCCGCCACCTTGCCGCTGTGCTGCGCCACCAAGCGATAGGTGCCATCGGGCTGCGCTTCGATCTTCCATTGTTGATGCGCACTATTGGTCCAGTCAAAGATGCGGATGCGTGCGCGGTCTGCGGTGCTCGCGTCGGCAACACCGAGCACTTTGTTGCCGCACTGACTGGTGATCTTGTAAATACCGTCCAGCGCGGCAGTGGCATTAGCGGTGGCGTTGGCGGTGCTCTTGCCTAATTGTTTTGCAGTACCTTCATTGAGTGCGAGACTTGGCGCTGAGGTTTGCACTGGCGATGGCTGTTCGTCGGTGCCGCCGGAACAGCCGGCGAGCAAAAACGCAAGAGCGGCTGCTGCGGCGTAGTGGCCAAATGGAAGTGCAGGGGGCGAAAGAGGCAATGATGACGATAGGGGCATGGCGCTTTCCTTCATTTTGTTGCGCGATTTGCAGACGCTATGCGTTGCGAGGGCTCTGACCGCCGCGGGTGCCATGCAGTTCCAGGTTTGCCGGGTTTATCTGCCCTGCAAACAAGCGATCGCCCGGGCTTACCAGTAAGGAAATTTGGAGGAAAAGAGAGAAATGCGCGTAGTGCGAAAATAGCGCCGTGATCCCGCTGAGCTTTATCAACGATTTGCTCTCCCGCGTCGACGTTGTAGAAGTCGTCGGCCGCTACGTGCAGCTCAAAAAAGGCGGCGCCAACTTTATGGGGTTGTGCCCTTTTCACAATGAAAAGTCGCCCAGCTTCACGGTCAGCCCGACCAAACAGTTTTATCACTGCTTTGGCTGCGGCGAGCACGGCACTGCCATTACGTTCTTGATGAACTATCAGGGCATGAGCTTCCCGGATGCGGTGGAAGACCTAGCGCGCAACGCCGGCATGGTGGTGCCGCAAGAGCGCACGATTGATCCGCAGGAAGCGCAGCGCCGCAAAGATGAACGCCTGGCCTTGACAGAGGTGCTAGTCAAGGCAGCAGTGTTCTACAAGAATGAGTTGCGCGGCGCGCCGCGCGCGGTGGAATACCTTAAACGCCGCGGCCTGACCGGCGAGATCGCAGCCAAGTTTGGCCTGGGCTACGCGCCCGACGATTGGCAGAACCTCGCCAAAGCGTTTGAAAACTACGAGCGGCCCGAGCTTGCTGAAGCGGGTCTGGTGATCAGCAAGGAAGACAGCGACAAACGCTACGACCGCTTTCGCGATCGCATCATGTTCCCCATCCGCAATACCAAAGGCGAGGTGATCGGCTTTGGCGGCCGCGTGATTGATCAAGGCGAGCCGAAGTATTTGAATTCGCCCGAAACGCCGGTGTTCAACAAAGGCAGCGAGTTGTACGGCTTGTTTGAAGCGCGACAAAGCATCCGTGAGCGCGGCTACGTGCTGGTGACCGAAGGTTATATGGATGTGGTGGCACTGGCGCAGCTGGGCTTTCCCAACGCGGTGGCCACGCTGGGCACGGCCACCAGCGGCGTGCATGTGCAAAAGCTGCTGCGCCAGACTGATCATGTGGTCTACAGCTTTGATGGTGATGCCGCGGGCCGCCGCGCTGCCTGGCGGGCACTGGAAAGTGCGCTGCCGTTTGCAGCGGACGATAAACGCATCAGCTTTTTGTTCTTACCGGCCGAGCACGATCCCGACAGTTTTGTGCGCGAGCAGGGCGCCGCCGCGTTTGAAGAGCAGATCAAGCAGGCGCTGCCGCTGTCGGCGTTTTTGGTGCGCGAGTTGTCTGCGCGCAACGATGTGAATTCAGCAGAAGGGCGCTCGGCGCTGTTGGCGGAAGCAAAACCGTTGTTGCAGCAATTGCCTGCCGGTGCGCTTCGGTTGCAGATGATGCGGTTGCTGGCCGATACCACCAAACTCAACCCCGCAGATGTGGAGCGATTTTCCGGGCTAAATGCCTTGGAAACCCGCATGAATACTGCGTCATCTAGTTCTGGGTTTAAGCGCAGCAAGAGCTTTCCGCCCATCCGGCGTATTGCGCCGCTGTCCGCCGCGCGGCGGGTGGTGGACGTGCTGCTGCGGGAGCCGGAGTTGTACCGCGCCGTGCGCGACGATTTGCTGGCATGGAAAGACGAGCTGCAGGCGCTGGATGCAGCCGCTGCGGATGACCCAGCAGCGCCGATTCTGGCCGATTTGAGTGACTACGCGGAGCAGGGCGCAAGTGACGAACTGTCGCCAATTGCGCTGAATAGCATCTCAATTACAGCGTACGCACAGCAAAATGAAGCGATTGCAACCTATCTGGGTGAAGTGCTGCGGCCCGAGGCAGAAGGCACCAGCGATGCAGAAAGCCTAGCCGCCGCTTGCAAGGCGCTGCGCCGTACCCAACTACAAGCCAGGGCGCAGCGCCTGGCCAGTGCCGGCGATATAGCAACCTACAAGCTTGTGCAACAGCGTTTGGCCGCTTTAGGCTAAAGCCACAAACGTTTCATCGTTGTTGCACGCCGGGCCGCATTTGAGCAGTTGCTCGCACTAAACGCGCAAGTTTTGTGGCGGCGAGGGTGCGAAAAGCCCTTAGTCCGTATAAAATTAAGAGTTTTTCTGCTTCGGTTTATTTCCTTCGCGGTCCGGGTCAACCGGGCTGGTGGATGGGCCGCTAGATAAGCAGAACCCACATCCCTCGTATTGCAAGAGAAACCGATGGCCAAAGCCTCCGCTGCCAAGTCAAAACCCGTTAAGACCACCAAACCTGCCGCAAAACCCGTCAAATCGGTCAAGCCAGCTTCTCCGCCGCCAGTGAAGGCTACAAAATCGGCCGCTAAGCCGGCAGTAAAAGCTGCCGCACCTGTGGTGGCCGCCAAAGCGCCCGCTGTAAAAGCGGCAGCAGCAAAGGTACCTGCAGCCAAGGGTCTGCCTGTTGTTGCCACTGCGCCAGCTGCACCGACTGCCGAGCCCGGTGCAAAGCCGCGTGGCCGCCCTGGCCGCAAGCCTAAAAATCCGGTTGAAAACAACGATCTGGATAACGGTCTTTCCGCCGCCGCTGGCATTGACGATGAAGCCACCGGCGATGGCGATGAGATTGCCAAGATTGAAAAGGCCGAGAAGGCTGACAAACCCAAGACCAAGCGCCAGCGCGAGCGCCAGCTCATGCGCGAGTTTGCCGAGAAGCACGCCGGCACACCGGAAGATCTTGAGACCAAGCGCAACAAGCTCAAAAGCCTGATCAAGCTCGGTAAAGACCGCGGCTACCTGACGTATGCCGAGGTGAATGACCATCTGCCGGACGATATGGTGGATGCGGAGCAGATTGAAGCCATTATCAGCACCTTCAACGACATGGGCATTGCGGTCTACGACCAAGCGCCCGACGCTGAAACGCTGCTGATGAACGATACCGCGCCGGTGGTTTCATCCGACGACGATACCGAAGAAGAAGCAGAAGCCGCGCTTACGACCGTTGATAGCGAATTTGGCCGCACCACCGACCCTGTGCGCATGTACATGCGTGAGATGGGCCAGGTTGAGCTGCTCACGCGCGAAGGCGAGATTGAAATCGCCAAGCGTATCGAAGAAGGCCAGAAGCACATGATCCAGGCGATCAGTGCGTGCCCGACCACGATCAATGAAATCCTCTCCGGCGCGGAAAAAATCCGCAAGGGCGAGATTCTGGTTTCGCAGATTGTGGATGGCCTGAGTGATCCCAACGCGACCGATGACTTCAACCCGAGCGCCGAAGCCTTTGGTGAAGACGATGAAGATGATGAAGGCGGCGGCCTGTCAGCCAAGCAGCTCGAAGAGCTGAAAAACGGCGCGCTGGAAAAATTTGACCGGATTCAAAAGCGCTTTGACAAAATGCGCGCTGCGTTTGAAAAAGAAGGCCACAAATCGCAGGCTTATCTTAAGCAGCAGGAAGGTATTTCAACCGACCTGATGGAAATCCGTTTTACCGCCAAGATGGTGGAAAAACTGTGCGACACGCTGCGCGGCCAGGTGGACGACATTCGCTCGCTGGAGCGTGGTTTGCTCTCCATCTGCGTGGACAAATGCGGCATGCCGCGCGAGCACTTCATCAAAGTGTTTCCCGGCAACGAGACCAATCTGAAGTGGGCCGACAAAGAAGTCAAGGCTGGCAAAAACTACTCGATCACGATGGCGCGCAACCTGCCCGCCATTCACGAGTTGCAGCAAAAGCTGATCGATCTGCAAATTCGCGTGGTACTGCCGCTGGCCGAATTGAAAGAGATCAACAAGCAAATGGCGATGGGCGAAGCCAAGGCGCGCAAAGCCAAGCGCGAGATGATCGAGGCCAACCTGCGTCTTGTCATCTCAATCGCCAAGAAATACACCAACCGCGGTCTGCAGTTCTTGGACTTGATTCAAGAAGGCAACATTGGCCTGATGAAAGCGGTAGACAAGTTTGAATACCGCCGCGGTTATAAATTCTCCACGTACGCCACGTGGTGGATTCGCCAAGCGATTACGCGTTCGATTGCCGATCAGGCGCGCACCATCCGCATTCCGGTGCATATGATCGAGACGATCAACAAGATGAACCGCATCAGCCGGCAAATCTTGCAAGAGACCGGTATCGAGCCAGATCCCACCACGCTGGCCGCCAAGATGGATATGCCTGAGGACAAGATTCGCAAGATCCTCAAAATCGCCAAAGAGCCGATCAGCATGGAAACGCCGATCGGCGACGATGAAGACAGCCACTTGGGCGACTTTATCGAAGACACGCTCACGCTTGCGCCGTCCGACGCAGCTTTGCATAACAGCATGCACGAGGTGGTGAAAGAAGTGCTCGATAGCCTGACGCCGCGCGAAGCCAAAGTGCTGCGCATGCGTTTCGGCGTGGAGATGAGTACCGACCACACGCTGGAAGAAGTCGGCAAACAGTTTGACGTGACGCGCGAGCGCATCCGCCAGATCGAAGCCAAAGCCCTGCGCAAGCTGCGCCACCCCAGCCGCAGCGACAAGCTCAAGAGCTTCTTGGAAGGGCAGTAGATTGCAAGGGCCCCTAGCTCATGCTTGGTTAGAGCAGCGGACTCATAATCCGTTGGTGCCGTGTTCGACTCACGGGGGGCCCACCAAAAACGGCTTGTCCGCTGCTGCGCAGGCCAATCGCAGGTCCTGTAGTGCTCGCCGTATTCGTATACGGCTGCGCGCTTCGGTCGAACCTTGGCCTGCTCGCGACGCGGCCAAGCTCGTTTTTGGCCCCGGCTATGAAGATCGACTACGCAATATCCATGCGCCTTTCCAGCCAAAAATGCCTCAAAACCCGCATGAATAATGCGTAGAGCGCTTTAAATAGTACTTAAATCACTGAAAGAATCGACGCCCAATCCTGATGTCTG
>JBOFGW010000054.1:0-4194 GCA_051649325.1 Burkholderiaceae bacterium
ATTTCGACAGGCTCAATGCGAACGGAATTTAGAAGAATTCGCAGATTTTTAAGTGCTCTACGCAATATCCATGCGGGTTTTGAGCAATTTTTGCTTCAAAACCCGCATGGATCTTGCGTATCCAATACTAAAAACTAACCGATTTAGTGCAACGCACGCGACGGTGCGTTCTCTGGAATGCTGCTCTCTTCATCCTCGCCCACTGGGCTCGCATGATGCGCGACGATGCGCCAGCCCGACGGCGTTTTGAGGTACACGTTGGTGGCGCAGACGGTGGCGCTCTGCGTGGCACCACCTTCGCCTTGCACGGTAATTTCTTCCAGCACGTGATGTACCGCGCACGACAGGTTGGCGATCACCGTGCGGTCCACCACGCGGATGTTGAGCGCGCCGCTGCCCAGAATCTCTTGCCATGCGCTGGCCACACGCGCCAGGCCGGTGAGGCGCGGCCCGCCGGGGTGTACGCACACGACTTCTTCATCGTCGGCCCACAGCTCCATCAAGCCTTCCGCATCGCCTTTTTGCAGGCATTCGTAAAACGCCGCCTCGCAATCCAGTGCGGTCGCAAACAGGACGGGTGGGAGCGGACGTGGGCCGGTGCGGGGCATGCGTGGGTGCTCTAGTGGGCGTGCAGCTTTTCGCCGGCCGCGAGTTTGTAGACCGTGCCGCAATAGGGGCACTTCGCTTCGCCGGTAGTAGCCACGTCCAGAAACACGCGCGGGTGGTTGCACCACACGGGCATGTTCTTGTTGGGGCATACGACTGCGCCCGGCCCTTGCAGGTCTTTGGCGGTCACTTCAACAACTGCGAGTGCTTGTGTGGTCATACTTTTGAAAGCCATGCGGCGTATTTTGGGTTGCGGCCATTGACGATATCAAAGAATGCGGTCTGGATTTTTTCCGTGATCGGCCCGCGGCTGCCTGCGCCAAGCGCAATGCGGTCCAGCTCGCGGATCGGCGTGACTTCGGCTGCGGTGCCGGTAAAAAATGCTTCATCGCAAATATAGACTTCATCGCGTGTGATGCGTTTTTCAACCAGCTTCAAGCCCAGGTCTTGGCAGATGGCAAAAATGGTGTTGCGCGTGATGCCGTTCAGCGCACCGGCCGATAAGTCCGGCGTGTAAACCACACCGCCTTTGATGACAAACAGGTTTTCACCCGCGCCTTCGCTCACAAAGCCGCTGGCATCCAGCAGCAGCGCTTCGTCGTAGCCGTCGTCCACGGCCTCCATATTGGCCAGAATGCTGTTGGTGTAGTTGCTCACGGCCTTGGCCTGGGTCATGGTGATATTGACGTGGTGGCGCGTGTAGCTGCTGGTCTTAACGCGAATGCCGCGCTTCAAACCTTCTTCACCCAGATACGCGCCCCAGGGCCAGGCGGCAATCATCAGATGAATCGTGTTGCCCTTGGGCGAAACGCCGAGTTTTTCCGAGCCGATCCAGGTCAGCGGGCGCAGGTAGCAGCTTTCCAGCTTGTTTTCGCGCACCACCAGCTTTTGCGCGTCCATCACTTGCTGCGGCGTGAAGGGGATTTTCATGCGCAGAATTTTGGCACTGTTGAATAGGCGTTCGGTGTGCTCCTGCAGGCGAAAGATCGCGGTGCCGTTGACGGTGTTGTAGGCGCGCACGCCTTCAAACGCGCCGCAGCCATAGTGCAGCGTGTGCGTGAGCACGTGGATCTTGGCATCGCGCCACTCCACCAATTGCCCGTCCATCCAAATCTTGCCGTCTCTATCCGACATTGACATTGCTATTTCTCCAGTGCCAGCGACGCGCGCCATGCGCTTCATTCGCTTTTTGCTGCGCGAATTTGCTGCAATTGCCAAGTTTAGTGGACTGCTGATTTCATGTGCGCGCGCCGCGCTGGCTTGCCACAGCGCCCTGCACAGCCAAGCGCCGTATGCGCCTAAACTGCATGTGTGTCATCAGTAAAGCGCCAAGTACTGCTGCTTGCGTTCGGGCAAGCACTTCTGTACGTCAATAACGTCACCCTCATTGCAATCAACGGCTTGGTGGGGATGAAACTCGCCCAGGCCAACGGCTGGTCGCTTGCGCTCGCCACTTTGCCTGTCACCGCGTATGTAGTGGGCGGTGCGGTAATGACGGTGCCGGCCAGTTTCTTTATGCAGCGCTTTGGGCGGCGCGCGGGCTTTGCGGTGGGCGCACTGTTTTGCATTGTGGGCATGCTGGTCGCGGCCTATGCCGTGAGCATTGGCAATATGGTGCTGCTGTGCGCGGCAATTTTTCTGGCTGGCTTTTACAACGCGTTTGGGCAGTACTTTCGCTTCGCGGCGGCCGATGCGGCAGCGCAGTACGAGCCCGGCTTCAAAGAAAAAGCGATTTCGCTGGTGCTGGCGGGCGGTATTGCCGGCGGCGTGATTGGGCCAGAGATGTCCAAGATCACGCGTGAATGGGTCGCAACGCCCTTTGTAGGCACCTACATTGCGCTAGCCGGGTTTGCGGTGCTCTCGCTCTTGGTAGTGCAGGCGCTTCGCATTGCTGCACCGTCTGCACAAGAAGTGGCTGGCCCGCAGCGGCCGATGCGCGAGATTGCGGCGCAGCCGGTGTTTATCACCGCGGTGGTGTGCGCAATGATCGGCTTTGGCATCATGAATTTGCTGATGACTGCCACACCACTGGCCATGAAAGTCTGCGGCTTTTCGTACAACCAAGCGGCCACCGTGATTGAATGGCATGTGGTCGCCATGTTTGCACCAGGCTTTTTCACCGGCGACTTGAACAAACGCTTTGGCACGCGCCGCGTCATGCTCGCGGGCGCGGTGCTAATGATTCTGTGCGCGCTCATCAATCTGAACGGTGTGAGCTATTGGCACTTTTGGACGGCGCTGGCCGTGCTCGGCCTGGGCTGGAATTTTCTCTACACCGGCGCCACCACGCTGCTGACCACCGCCTACACGCCGGCAGAAAAAGCCAAGGTGCAGGGTATCAATGATCTGGCGGTGTTTCTGACCATGATCACGTCGTCTTTCTCTTCCGGCGTGCTGGTCAACAGCCAGGGCTGGACCAATCTGAACTGGCTGTCGATTCCGTTTGTGGTGTTTGCTGCCGCTGTGCTCGTGTGGATGGCGCTGAAATCACGCGCGCAGATGGCAGCGCGGCCGGCGTGAAGTTTTTTAAGTCACTCATTGCGCCCTACGACCGGGCCGCCTTTGCAGACGGCGTGCGCACCATGCTGCCCGCAGGCATCGCGATTGGCTCGTGGGGCCTCGTGACTGGCGTGGCCATGGCCAAGAGCGGCATTCCGGTGGACTACGCCATTGCACTTTCGCTGGTGGTCTATGCCGGCAGCGCGCAGCTCGCCACCTTGCCGCTGATTATTGCTGGCGCGCCCATGCCGGTGATCTGGCTGACCGCGCTCATGGTCAATCTGCGCTTTGTGATTTTTTCCGCCGCGCTGCGGCCCTACTTTTCCAATATTCGTTTGCGCCAGCGCCTGTTTGCGGGTTACGTGACAGGCGACGTGGGCTTTGCGCTGTTCATGCAGCGCTTTGGCACGGCCACAGAAAAAGGGACCGGGGAGCAGCGTGGTTATTTATACGGGGGCGCAGTCACCAACTGGGTGGCTTGGCAAGTCTCTTCCATCACCGGCATTTTGCTCGCCGCGTTGGTGCCTACCGAATGGGGTTTAGGTTTGGCCGCGGTGCTGGCCTTGCTTGCGGTGCTGATTCCCATGCTCGCCACCATGCCGGCCGTGGTCGGCGTGGCAACGGCGAGCGCATTGTCTCTCGTGTTTGCCGGGCTACCGCTCAAGCTTGGTTTGGTCATCAGCATTGCGGCCGGCGTGTGCATTGCGGTGCTGCTTGAGCCGCGTGATCGCAACCCCGTTGGCAGCGCAAAGGCCAGCCCATGATGCAAGAAACGTCCGTCTGGGTGTTTGGCCTGATCATTATCGGGCTTGGCCTAATCTCGCTGGCCACGCGCGCGAGTTTCTACGTGCTGCCTGCGTCTTGGCAGTTACCGCCGCGCGTGGAGCGCGCGCTGCGCTACGCACCCGCCTGTGCGCTGGCCGCCATCATCGTGCCGGAAGTTGTGCTGCAGCAAGGCCAGGTCGCCATCGCGCTGACCAATGACAAACTGAGGGCGGTGATCGCGGCGGGCGTGTTCTTTGCCTTCAAGCGCGACATGCTGATGATGATGGGTGTGGGGATGGTGGTCTACACACTTCTCAGGCTTTA
>JBOFGW010000055.1:0-5813 GCA_051649325.1 Burkholderiaceae bacterium
CTGTCGCTAGCGCAATCAAGCGGCGCGACGTATCACGCGCAACCACATCATTGATCTGGCCAACGATCAAAATAAAACGCGACTGAAAAGTTTTCTGTTCGAGAAAGGCTTCTTGCGAGCCTTTGTCTTGGGTGTTTTCTTCGTCTGACATTGTGTTTCTCCAAAATTGCATCACGCAGAATAGCGCAACTACTCCACGCCTAAACCTTCAACGCTGCCACGGCCTTGCCGCATCACCTTGGGCTCCGCCCCGGTCAAATCCAGCACCGTCGTCGGCTCGCGGCAGCACGCGCCCGCATCCACAAACGCATCCACCTGCCCTTTGTAGCGCGCTTCAATTTCATCCACATCATTCAGCGGCTCGGTCTCGCCGGCGGGAATCAAGGTGGTGGAGAGCACGGGCGCGTCAAACTCTGCGAGCAGCGTATGGATCACGGGATGCTCGGGCACGCGGATGCCGATAGTCTTGCGCGAGGGGTGGCTGACGCGGCGCGGCACTTCTTTGGTAGCTTCGAGAATGAAGGTGTACGGCCCGGGCGTGAGCTGTTTGAGCAGGCGGTATTGGGTGTTGTTTACTTTTGAGAACTGCGCGATCTCATGCAAGTCTGCACACAGTACGGTGAGGTGATGCTTTTCATCGACACCGCGGATGCTGCGCAGCCGGTCGGCGGCGGCTTTATCGTCCAAGTGGCACACGAGTGCGTAGCTTGAATCAGTCGGCACCGCCACCACGCCGCCTTGCATGAGAATGCCGGCCACTTGTTTGAGCGTGCGGGACTGCGGATTGTCGGGGTGAACAATGAAGCGCTGCATCTACGAGAGTCTAGCGCATTGCGAAAGGAACTCGTACAAAGCAGTACGCAATATCCATGCGCTTTTTAGAGCATAAATGGCTCAAAAGGCGCATGGATATTGCGTAGAGCACTCATAGAACCTCCATGAATCTTCGAACCGTTCGGGCTGAGCCTGCCTGCGCCCTTTCACTTTTTAATGAACTCAATGACTTACCTCAAATGCGTTTCGACAGGCTCAACGCTAACGAAGGTTATTACAAGCGCCATCACTGAAGAAGCGCAATCTGCGGCCAATCGTGCCAGATCGGCACCACACTATCGGGCAGCAATTGCAGCTCACCCAAATCCAGCCGGCTTTCCGTCGGGCTGTGAAAATCACTACCGCGCGAGGCCATGAAACCGTATTCCTTGGCGACGTTGGCGTAGAGCCTGTATTCATCGCGCGTGTGGCTGCCGGTGACCACTTCAATCGCTGCGCCGCCGAGTTCTTTGAATGCTTCAAACAGCGCGTGCCGTTCAGTGGTGGTGAAGCGGTAACGGCCGGGGTGCGCAATCACGGCCTGGCCGCCTGCGCCGTTGATCCACTGCACCGCCTGCGTGAGCGTGGCCCAAGTGTGCGGCACGTAGCCGGGCTTGCCTTCGGTCAGGTAGCGGTAAAACACGTCATCCATCGCTGAGCACACGCCCTGCTCCACCAAGTAACGCGCTAAGTGCGTGCGCGAAATTAAATCTGGATTGCCCACATACCGCAGCGCACCTTGGTAGATGGCATCCGCATCGCCACCGGCTATGCCAACGCTCGCGAGCCCCTGCGACATGAGCTTGGCACGCGCAGCGCGGCCGCCGCGCGTGGCCTCAAGACCCAGTTGCAGCGCCGCGTTGTGCGGATCGATGTTCAGCCCGACGATATGCACGGTCTGATGCGCAAAAGTGATGGAGATTTCTACGCCGCATACAAACTGCAGCTCAAGCTGCGCGGCGCGCTCCGCCGCATCGGCAAGGCCGCCCAGCTCATCGTGATCTGTCAGCGCCAAGAGCTGCACGCCATTGGCGGCCGCGCGCGCAACCACCGCCGCAGGCGCAAGCACGCCATCGCTCACGTGCGAGTGGCAGTGCAGGTCTGCGTTGATCAGATACGGGTCGCGCATATTCGTGACTGCTCAGGCAATGAATTCATTGATCAACCGTGCCACTTCTTGCGGCTGATCATGGTGCAGCATATGCCCTGCATCTTGCACCATGGCTTTTGTCAGCTTTGGCACATGCGTTAAGCGTTCTTCAAAGTCAGGAATGCCGCCCAGAAACTTTCGGCTATCGGTCTGCGCAGCCTCAACCCAGAGCGTGGGCGCGGTGATGGCGCGCCAGCAGGCCAGCACTTCTTCCACGCGGTAAAGCACTGGGCTGATGCCGCGGTGCCACGGGTCGCCCAGAATCTCCCACTGCTCGCCTTTTTGTGCGGCCCAGTGCGGCGCGAGAAAATCCGCCTTGTCTTGCGACAGGCGCGGGTTGTTCTTGATCAGCTTGGCGGCCACATCGGCAATGCTCGCATAGGGCCGCATGGACGGTTTGGTTTTGAGTTCATCCATCCATTTGGCGTAGCGGCGCGGCGCTTTGTCGGACGTGGTGGCGCCAAGCCCAAAGCCTTCCAAATTGATCACATGCGTGCAGCGCTGCGGGCGAATGCCGCCGTAGAGCATGACGACGTTGCCGCCCATGCTGTGACCGACGATGGGCAAGGGTTTGTCGCCCACCAGTTGATCAAGCAATCCATCTAGATCGGCCAGATAATCGGCAAACCAGTAGGTATCGGTCTGCGGCCAATCGGTCAGGCCGTAGCCGCGCCAATCGGGGGCGAGGATGTGAAACCGGTCAGCCAGCAAGTCAGCAATGAATTGAAACGATGCAGACACGTCCATCCAGCCATGCACCATCACAAGCGGCGGCAACGATGGGTCGCCCCAGGTGCGCACGTGATAACGCAGGTTGCGAACGGAAAGAAAGCGGGAGCTGCTGTGGTGCTTGGGCTGATAGGTCACAAAAGAGTGCGCACGCCGTGCGCTTGCCAGAAAAGATCGAGCCCCGATTTTACGGCCAGTGCAGAAACTGCACTCTGCAGCGCTGTAGCAGCGTCAGGTAAACGCGCTTGGAAAGCGCGCCACGGCCAGCGCACGCGCATGCGCCCGCTCACGATCATTGACGTGGCTGAAGAAAATGTCCGTCACTGCTTCACGCGGCACTTCACGGTAGCGCCGCCGGTCGTTACGAAAGCGCACTTCGCGCCAGCCTTTAGCCGCCAGCCAGTCCCACAAATCATCAGACATAGCAAACAGCACAATCATCCGGTACTCACCCAGCACCAGCTTGGCACCTAAAAACGGCTTATCGCCCAGTGGCGGTACTTTTCGCTGTTTGCGAATCTGCAAGGTGTTACGTAAGGCATTTTTGATTCCGTCCAATGCCACGGCGGTGTTTCCTCCAAGTTGCGAGAGATCAGGCGGTTCATACCGCTATTGCTTTGAACTCAATACTTTACGGCTAAACGCTCATCGCGTCACCACTCAAATAGGTGAACGATTGCCAAGAGTTGGTTCGCCTTACGCGCTGACGTTCTTCTTAGCAACATTTGAACCTGCTCCAGAAGAAAGCATTGCTTCAATTTCTTCAGCACTAAAACCCGCCGCGCGGCGTGCATCGATGTTAAACGGTGGCCGCGGCGCACTCACACCATGCTGAGTTAGTAGCGCGTTGAAGGTAGTGGTTCTTTCTACCCCACTGCGATCGCACAAGAACGCAAACCAAGGCTTGCCAATAGCGACATGGCCCACCTCATCACGCAAAATAATGCTCACGATTTCTGCTGCGGCCACATCGCCGGCCTGCCGCAGTTTGTCACGGATGGCGGGTGATGCGTCCAGCCCGCGCGCCTCAAGCAACCGTGGCACGAGGCCCATGCGTGCCAGCGCATTGCTCTTGGTTTTTTCAGCAATTTCCCACAAGCCATCATGCGCATCAAAACTGCCGTAGTCATGACCCAGTAGTAACAAGTGCGCACGCAGCAAACTGAAGTGCTGGGCTTCTTCAACCGCCACGCCAAACCAGTCGCGGTAATACTGCGGCGGCATGCCGGCAAAACGCCACACCGCATCCAGCGCGAGATTGATGGCATTGAATTCGATATGCGCCAGCGCATGAATCAGCGCGGCGCGGCCATCTGCGCTATTGAGCGTGCGTTGCGGCACTTTGCGCGGCGGCACCAGCAAAGGACGCGCAGGCCGGCCAGGCAGGCCATCGGGCTGTGGGATGTCGCGATCCGCATTCACTGCAAGTGCGGCTGCATCCACAGCTTGCACTTGTGCGGCCTTGCGCACAGGGTCGGATACCAGCAGCAGTTCAAGCGCGGTGGTTCGCAGGCAAATGGTCATTCGGGCTGACCCATCTATCATCTCTAAAATAGTGAGTTTAGGAGCACGCACATGGCAATCTACCGGCTGGCGGATGATGTTCCCGATATCGATGCAAGCGCGTATGTCTTTGAAAACGCCACGGTGATCGGCAAGGTCAGGCTTGCGCAGGATGTGAGCGTCTGGTCCTACGCGGCGCTGCGCGGGGACAATGAGCTGATCAGCATCGGTGTGGGCAGCAACATTCAGGAAGGCGCGGTACTGCATACGGACCCCGGCTGCCCGCTCACCGTCGGCAAGCATGTGACCGTGGGCCATCAAGCCATGCTGCATGGCTGCACGATTGAAGACGGCGCGCTGATCGGTATTCAAGCGGTAATTCTGAACAACGCACGTATCGGTAAGAACTGTCTGGTGGGCGCGGGTGCGCTGGTGACGGAGAGCCGCGTGTTTCCCGATAACTCTTTAATCTTTGGCAGCCCGGCCAAAGTGTTCCGCGAACTGGAGCCCGATGAGATTGAACGCATGCATCAAAACACCGCGTGGTACGTCAAGCGCGCGCAGCTTTACAAAGAACAATTGAAACGGATTGCATGAGCGCGATTCACAAATTTCTGATGGCCCAGGGTGCAGTGCGCATTGAAGCCGCGCGGCTGACCGACGCGTGGATAGAGATTGCAGGCATGCGCGCGCATCCGGTCGCGGTGCAGCACATGCTGGGCGAACTGGTGGTGGCCAGCACGCTGCTGTCGGCCACACTCAAATTCAACGGTGCGCTGGCTCTTCAGTTGCAGGGCGATGGCCCCGTGCGGTTGGCGGTGGTGGAATGCCGGCCCGCGCCAGGCGGCTCGAATGGCTGGCTGGTGCGCGCCACAGTGAAGCTGGCCGCAGATGCGCAGATTAGTGATGACGCAGACTTTAAAACGCTGGTCAACCCCACGGGCAACAGCCGCTTCATGGTCGTGCTGGACCCGATGGACAAGCTGCCGGGCCAGCAGGCGTACACCGGCATTGTGCCGCTGGTGGGCCACACGCTGGCGGACAGCCTCGCGCATTACTTTGCCTCCAGCGAGCAGTTGCCCACGCAGCTGTGGCTGGCTGCGGATTCCGGCGTTGCGGCGGGTGTGCTGATTCAGCGCATGCCAATTGAAGGCGGAAAATCGGAAGGCGGAAAACTTGAGGGTGGCAAGAGTGCCGCACCCGATGAAGACGCATGGAACCGCGCCCGAATTCTTGCCGGCACCATCAAGCCCGCCGAACTGCTCGCGCTTGAAGCTACCGAACTTGTGCGCCGCGTGTTCTATGAAGAAACCGTCACCGTGTTCGAAGCGCAGCCCGTGCGTTTTGCCTGCAGTTGCTCGCGCGAGAAAGTGGCCGGGGTGCTGCGCATGCTGGGCCGCGCCGAAGTGGAATCGATTCTGGCAGAGCAAAACAGCATCACAGTGAACTGCGAATACTGCGACAAGACCTACCTGTTTGATGCGGTGGATGCGGCCGCCGCGTTTACAGACGTTACCGAACCACAATCACCCGGTACGTTGCATTAAAAGGTGCTCTACGCAATATTCATGAGGGTTTTCAGCCAAAAATGGCTGAAAACCCTCCTGAATATTGCGTA
>JBOFGW010000056.1:0-2614 GCA_051649325.1 Burkholderiaceae bacterium
TGTAAAAAGATGTTTCGCCGCGATGCTTAGGGGCATGGACAGGTATCCACATCAAAGGCTCACCGTTGATCGTCGGTTGTGCGACTGGACGGATAACTTCGATTGCTCGCGCTCGGTTTGGAATGCGGCGAATGTAGCCACGCTCTTCAAGCCCTTTGAGTATTCTGCCAACCGACGAATTCGCTTTCCAGCCAAGCCCGCTGCGCAACTGTTCATAACTTGGCGCAACGCCGCCAGTGCGCTGCATAAACTCCTCTATGCACTCAAAGCACTCGCGCTGCCGGGGTGTCAGGCCGATCATGCTGCGCGTCTCGCTTCAACCTCAGCAAGTGCTTTATCGAGCTTCGAAAGGCTGACTATTGTTGCGCCGATGGGGTTGGGATTTCGATCAGATCGCTTCCACCGTGAAAACGTAGAACGCGCCACGCCTGCTGTGTCGCAAAGTTGGGCTATCGAAACATCCGCCGCCTTAGCGCGGGCTTCAATTTCGGCAATGATTGTGTCTTGATCCATACCGGAACACCTATTAGCAATCGTGCTACAAGGCAAGAGCATTTTTGCAACGCGATTGCTAATGGCATTTTTGCTAATGGTCCCGGCATGGATTCGGATAAAGAGCTAATCGCGGCGCTGGTCGATTGGGCCGGTAAGTCTGCAAGCGAAGTGGCGCGAGATGCAGGGCTTGCTGTTTCCACGCTCACGCGGCCACTAAATCACCCCGTCAAGTATCGGCTGTCGTTTTCAACGCTTGCCAAGTTGCGCGAACGCTATCCCTCTTTTCCCGGCTTTGGATCGCTACCGGACCTACCCCCGGAAGATACTGCGCGCGATTATATGCAGGTTGAAATACTACCTACCTTTGCAGGTATGGGCGGCGGTGGAAATGGCGACGGCGATGTGGTTACGGCGCTTGTTCCTCGCTACCTAATTGAGGACGTCTTTCGCGGACGTCCGTCTGACTTTCGGCTTGTGCGAACTCGCGGCGACAGTATGGAGCCTGATTTTCGTCATGACGATGAGGTTTTGATCGACTTGCGCGACAAATCGCCAACGCAGCCAGGCCCCTTTGCTGTTTGGGATGGCGATGGGCATGTTCTGAAAAACATAGAGCGGACCAACGAGGGTCTGCGCCTCTTCCCGTCCAACAGGGAAAAATACAACGAAGCGGTGATTCATGCCGAGCGCGATGATTTCTATATCATGGGGAGGGCAATATGGTTCGCAAGGCGGCTCTGATTACACTTTGCTTGTTGTCGGCGGCGACACATGCGCAAGATACGACATGCCGGTGGGTCGGCAACACTTGGGCCTGCTCTACAACATCTCCGCCCTCGACCGTGCCGATTGATCAAGCCGCGACAATGAGGGCTGGTGCCGCAACCGTCCCAGAATACAAAACCCCGCCAACTCCGCAAACGCAACACCCTGAACTAGAAACCGTGCCGGAGTTCATCAACGTAGATGTAGCAATCGAAAACTGCCAACTTGATTGGCCTGCACTTGCGCCGTCTGCCGCTGATCACCCTCGGCGAAAATCTCCATCATTCCTTGGAGGATACCTGCCTCGTGATCAGCGCGCCGCATACATGCAGATATGCGCGGCTTACCAACGCGGGCGCTTAGACGCCGATCAGGATTAGCACAAAATTGCATAAATGCTAATTTAGTGCTTGCATGATGTAGCAATCGTGCTAACACGACCTCATCAACTCGATGAGGTCCACATGCAACATCATTCTGAAATCGGAGCGACCCAAGCTCTCAGCCCCCCCGTTGATCGGGTCGCAACCGATGCCTCCGCTACCACTCTGGACGATGCAGGGTGTGTAGCGGGGGTTGTCGATATCAACTGGCATCTCGATCGCCGCGTGACGCCCTTGCTGGGGCAGATCGCGCGGGAAGGGGTGGAGTTCAAAACCGTTCGGGACTTCTCGAATAGCAGCTGGGGCTTCAAGGATTATTCGCGACCGACCGGAAAGGCTTGCGATCAACTACGTGCGATCTGGCACGACTATCTCGAACGGGTTTATGCCCAGTGCGAGAGCGCGTTTTCCGATTTCCTGAAACTCCCTGATCCAGAACGCCTCGCGCTATTCGCTGCTGGCGAGCATGTCGAAATGCCCGGACACATTGATTTCCATGATGCTGGTGGTCGCGCTGCCTATCTGGCCCAATGCGCGAAGGCGATGCCCGGAGGCTTTGATCGCAGGGAGGCCGTGACATGAGCATAGCGAACGAACTGCGCGCGGATGACGTCCGAGCCATTTGGAGAAATGGCGTCTCCAACACAATTGCATTGATGGACGTTGTTCGGAAGCGACACGCCTCCAAGATGAAGCGGAGCAAGTTCTTCGCTGAATTTGATCGCGAATTGAATGCACTTATGGACGATTGGTATCGGGACACAAGAAGCGCAGCGCCCAAGTCTTGGGAAGAGGCTGACGATCTTTTCAAAAAGCGCGTTGATGCTTTTAGCCGCGCAATTGCGGCTGCTGAGGAGGCGGGGGAATGACCTACTATAGATCATGCCTTGGCTGCGCTCTGCACAAACAGCCTTGCGAAGCACGCAATGACATTTCGGCGAAGTTAAAAGGCATGGGCGTAACTTCCGTAA
>JBOFGW010000057.1:0-2939 GCA_051649325.1 Burkholderiaceae bacterium
AAGACGATGGCGACGGCTACACGATGACATTTCCTTGGGACAAGTTGACCAGAAGACGCGGCCGCCATTGTTGAACAACGGGTTAGCCAGCACCCTTGACGCTGGCATGCAACGAAAAAGGATAGAAGCAATGTACCCAAAGAACCAAAACATCTCATCGCCGGCTCCCTCGATGTTGGCCGAGGCAGGCCAATGCCCGCGACTCCCCGAGGTTGCGCGCGAGCGGGCCGACTTGATGATCGAAACGGATCGCTTGGCTGGCGCCGTGAAAGAGTTGATTGACAAGTTGTGGCCAGTGATCCGCGCAGCGCCGCCCACGGAAATCATCGTTGGCACGAAACGTGAGGACTGCGACAGCCAACTTGGCATTGAGATTCGCGAAGCGTCCGATCGACTGCGCACGGAAACAGCGCGCCT
Organism: Burkholderiaceae bacterium; assembly: GCA_051649325.1. Lineage (GTDB taxonomy): Bacteria > Pseudomonadota > Gammaproteobacteria > Burkholderiales > Burkholderiaceae_C > JBJOQV01. The sequence goes on from JBOFGW010000057.1 coordinate 418, forward strand.
GCGCTGTGTTTTGGAAGCGCTGGCAATTTGACGCCATGACCCGCAAGCGCAGCCGCTACCGCCCAAAGCCAGTCATCAGCGACCCGCTGTCGCTGATGCGCCCGGCGTCTCAATCGCAGCGGGACAAGGTGATGCTCGTGTTCCTGACCGCACTTGATGCCATCGCCCACGGAAAGCATCCGGGACAGGAAGAGTGGCGGCAGCTTGCGGACTGCCTCAACACACTTGAAACGCTGGCGTTGCATCAAGGCAAGCTGATCCCTGGCGAGGTGATGCCCATGGTCGATGCGGCGGCGGCCGGCATGGTCGATGCAGCAAAGCGTTTTGCAGATACCGGCACGATCCGTGTGAGCGGCATGGCGCTTGAGGCTTTGCGTGACGCGGTAAGCGTTTACGACCAGTGCCTGACCACGCTTACCGAACGAGAAATGGCAATGGCGCAAGCCGAAACACAGCGGCGCGTGCATGCGCTGCAACGATCCAACAACACAGAGGTGGTGTCGATATGAGCGATAAAGCGATGTCGAGCGAGGGGTTAGGCGCGTGGCAGCCAATTGAGACGGCGCCCGCGATTGGGTACTTCATGGTGTACGAAGACGGCGCATACCGCTTGCGATTGCACTGCGACGGCAAGTGGCTGGATACCGCCTATGCAGGCATTGAGTGCGCGCCGTGTGGTGATGTGGCCGTTGGACAAGACGCGCAACGGATTTTGGACATGCGCGCCACAGCCGGCGCCTACAAGCTAGTTGTGCGCGACGGCTGCTGCGAGAACCCAACGCATTGGATGCCTCTACCGGCCCCGCCGCAGAGTGCCTAACGTTCGAGCCAACCGGGACCCAACAGCATGAGCAAAACCGAACGAAGCGAGACCCTGCCGCCTGCTGTTGGGGCTCAGGTTGAGCGAGGGGTTAGGCCGCGTTTAACACCGTGGTTTCCGCACACCACAAAGCCGGTGCGCCCAGGGTTCTACCGGTGGCAAGACTGGACCATGAATTGCGGCTGCTGCTGGCGCATTGCGCACTGGAACGGGCGCGAGTGGCACACAGACCTTTTCGAGCGCGGCCGGTTCAACACGCTGCTGTTTGACAGCCAAGTGAAGCGGTGGCGCGGCTTGGCCCAGCGGTCTAACGTGATATCGACCCGCCAAACACGGAAATAACCGCGCCTGCGCCGGTTACGGGCGCAAAACCCTTACAAGGAGAAAGCATGCAATCACTCTGCACAAACTGCCAGATCGGCCAGGGCCGCTACTGTGAGTGCCGCCGGCAGCAAGACGAGGCGGATGGAAAGATGACCGGCGCCGAAGTGTTGGGCGTTTTTGCCTTTTTGTCGATTGGCGTAGTCGCCCTGGTGGCGGCGGTTGGGTTCGCTGGCCGATGGATCGGGTAGTGGTGATGCGCGGCGAGCACGAGCATCAGGTGGCGCTCTTCAGGTGGGCTGCGCTTGCCAAACAGCAGCACCCCGACTTGGGGCTGCTGTTCGCGGTGCCGAACGGCGGCGCGCGCAGCAAGGCCACGGCCGGGAAGCTCAAAGCAGAGGGCGTGAAAGCCGGCGTGCCTGACGTTGTTTTGCCGATTCCTCGAAATCAATACGGCGCTTGCTACATCGAGCTGAAAGTGCCGGCATCTGCCGGCAAAGCAAAGGGGCGCCTCTCGCCAGAACAGCGGGCTATGTGCGAGTCGTTGAGGGCGGCCGGAAACAGCGTGCATGTGTGCTGGGGTTGGGATCAGGCGCGGGATGTGTTGTTGGAATATTTGACCAATGGGAAATCAAATGACAGATCGTAAATTGCTTGAGGATGCAGCGAAGGCTGCGGGCGTCACTATCCAATATTGGGTTACTGAAAAATTTCCAGTCGTGCGCGATGGCCCGCCAATGTTTGGTTGGGATGGCCGGGAAACGTTTGGTTGGAATCCTCTTGAGTTTGATGCGGATGCGCTGTGGTTGGTTGTAAGGATGCGCATGGATGTTTTTGTGCGCGCCGCCTCTGTTGAGGTGGTGGCGCCAATGGGTGCCGTCTGTATGGAGGAGCACGGCGTCGACCCATTGGCAGCAGCGCGCCGCGCCATCGTGCGCGCAGCAGCAGCGGTGCCGAAATGAAAGCCACATCCTCCGGAGCGGCCCTGCGCCTACACCCTAGCCTCGTTGACGCCCGGGCACTGACAGAAAAATGGTGGCGGCAACGAGGTAAGTGCAAGACGTGCGCTCACTTTCGGAGCGAGCCGGGTAGCCGCAATGAAAAGGTGATGGTCTGCGCGGTTGGCGCTGGCGACGGCAGGCGAGGCCAGAACAACTGCTCGGCGGCGCGCGAGCCTGGCCGCAAGTGCGGGCCGCGGGCTAGGTTGTGGGAGCAGGCATGAGCAAGCGCCGCCTTGTCCTTGCGCACGCCGAAGCCAGACGGCGAGCCATCGAGTGCGTCACGCAAGCCCCCGATGGCTACATCGTTGAGGTGAGCGAGCCCACCCGAAACCTCGAACAAAACGCGTTGATGTGGGTATGGCTTCAAGCGTTTGCAGATC
>JBOFGW010000058.1:0-17718 GCA_051649325.1 Burkholderiaceae bacterium
AAGCGTCAGCTTTCGAGCCCCTGGCGCGAGCCAAACTGTTGGCTCGCTCTGCGCCTGTTGGAGTTTGCGCGACCGCGCAAACTAAAGAAATTGGTGGCGCATCAGGGACTCGAACCCCGGACCTGCGGATTATGATTCCGTCGCTCTAACCAACTGAGCTAATGCGCCTAGCCCTCTATTATCGCCTAATGCGCCTAGCAGGGTCAAACTGCCTCTGTGGTTGCCTCAGTCGCCGTAAATACAACGCGCACAATCAGGCCATGCGGGTCAGCGGCGTGCAGGGTGACGCTGGCGCCGTGCTGGCGGGCGATTTCACGCACAATTGCGAGGCCTAGGCCCGTGCCTTCGCTGCCGGCCTCCGGCGCGCGGTAAAACGGCTCAAACACGCGTTCACGCTGCGCCGGCGCCACGCCGGGGCCGGTGTCTTCCACTTCCAGGCTGATCGGCTCGCCGCCAAATACGCGCACGGTAATGCGGCCGCTGCTGGGGGTGTAGCGGATGGCGTTATCCAGCAGGTTTTTGAGCATTTCGCCCAGTAACGTGGCGTTGCCCTTGCACGGCAGCGTTTCTGCAAAGGCCTCAAAACCTAGATCATGGCCGGCCGCCAGCGCTGCCGGCACCCAGTCTTCTGTCATCTGCCGCGTGATGGCGACCAGATCAACAGCAGCGAGCGGTCGCGTGATGAGCGCATGGTTTTCCGCGCGTGCGAGGGACATCAATTGGTTGGCAAGCCGTGTGGCTTGCTGGCTGCCGCGGGCAATTTGCTGCAGCGAGCGTTCGATTTCATCGCGGCTGCTTTCGCGCAATGCCAGCTCCGCCTGCATGCGCAAGCCCGCCAGCGGCGTTTTGAGCTGATGCGCGGCGTCGGCGACAAAGCGGCGCTGGGCGGCGACGTTCTTCTCCAGCCGTTCCAGCAGCTCATTGAACGAGCGCACGAGCACGTGCATTTCTTCCGGCGCATCGCGCAGATTGATCGGCGAGAAGTCGTTTTCCTTGCGCGCCCGCAGCTTGGCGGACAAATCCTCAGCGGCGCAATGCCGCGCGTGAGTCCAAACCACACCAGCAGCACCGCGATAGGCAGCACCACAAACTGCGGCAGGATCACGCCCTTGATAATCTCGTTTGCGAGGCGCGTGCGCTTTTCCAGCGTTTCTGCCACCTGGATCAGCACCGGCCGCTGGTTGCCGGTGAGCGCACCTTCCAGCCACAAGTAAGCCACGCGCACGTCGATGCCGCGCACGCGGTCATCGCGAAAGCGCACTGCGCCTGGCGCAATCACTTCATAGGCCAGCGGCGCAGGCATGTCGCGGTCGCCCACCAGCAGTTCGCCTTCGTGGCCGATCACTTGGTAGGTAATCACATCGAGCTCGTCGCTGCGCAGAATGTCGCGCGCGGCCGACGGCAGGTTCAAGCGCACACCGGTGTCGGTTTCGCGCACTTGCTCGGCCACGGCCAGCACTGAGTCGCCCAGTGCGCGGTCAAATGGGCCGTTGGACAGCCCCTGCGCGACCAGAAACGTGAATCCCACGCTCATGGGCCACACCAGCAGCAGCGGGGCCAGCATCCAGTCCAGGATTTCAGAAAACAGTGAACGCGCTGGCCCGGACTGCGCAAACGGCCCGGTGCGCGGTGCGCTGCGCCGCTCAAGGGGCGGTGCAACCGGCTCGTTGCTTGCAACCGCCGGCTCCGGCACGGAGACCGTCGCGGCCGGCACTTGCGTAGCAGCGGTGATCGCCCCTGGGCGCGGGTTAGCGCTCATGCAGCGCTGACTTTGGCTGTGGTGAGGTCTTTCTCCAGGCAATAACCCAGCCCGCGCACGGTGGTGATGCGCACACCGCTGGCACCATCAATCTCGATTTTTTTGCGCAGACGGTGCACATAGACCTCGATGGCGTTGTTGGAGACTTCCTCGCCCCATTCGCATAAATGATCGACCAGCTGCTGCTTGGACACGAGGCGCCCTGCGCGCGTGATCAGCACCTCCAGCAACCCGAGTTCGCGGGCCGATAGATCGAGCGATTTGTCGTTCAGCGTGGCGATTCGGCCGACCTGGTCATAGGCCAGCGGGCCGTGTTTGAGTACCGATGTGGCGCCAGACGGGTTTCTGCGTGTCAGTGCCCGCACGCGCGCTTCAAGCTCTTCGAGCGCAAAAGGCTTGGCCATGAAGTCGTCGGCGCCCAGATCAAGACCGCGCACACGCGTCTCTACGCTGTCGGCAGCGGTCAGAATCAGTACCGGCACGCTGCCGGCACGCGCGCGCAGGCGGCGCAGCACTTCCAGCCCGGCCATGCGCGGCAGGCCTAGATCGAGAATGAGTAGATTGAATTCCTGTGTTGAGAGCGCAGCATCAGCTTCGGCGCCCGAGGCTACTGTATCCACCACGTAGCCTGAATGGCGCAAAGAACGGCACAGGCCATCGGCCAGCACCGGATCGTCTTCGGCGATCAGAATGCGCATGGTTTTGTGTTCTCTCCTGTGCTGATGTTAGTGCGTCTTTCCTGCAGCGGCGTATTGCCTTTTTTCACGCGCCCGCGGCGTAGGCTTCCAGCCCGAGCAGCAGCACAGTGGCCACATCGGCCCCCAGCTCGGCGCGAAACTCCTCTTGCGCCTGGGCGACCGCGCGCTCATACGCGGTGAGCAACAGCAGGCCGGTTTCGGTGAACACAATACGCTTGGCGCGCGCATCGGGCAGCGTGGCCTCGCGCTGAATCAGGCCGAGCACTTCGCACTCGCCCACCAGCGCCGCCATGGCTTGCTTGGTCATGCCGGCCGCCTGGGCTAAATCCACCAATCGCGCGCCTTCGCGGGGCAGATGACGGGTGATATGTACCTGTGCGGCGGTGATACGGGCGCTTTCGATCCGATGCGTCCAGCGTAGCGGCAACGTTTCATCGTCGGCCATGAGCTGCAGTACCCGCTGCTCGAACCGGTTACCGGCTTGGGTGAGCAAATGGCCAAGGTGGGTTTGACGCCAAAGCATGCAGCCAGGATAGCGTAGTTAGTCATATAAACTGACTAAAAATCATGTTTACAAAGCGGTATAGAACCTTATAAAGTGCTGTTCATTCATCCAGTCTGTATAAGAATCCAGTTCTATTCCACCCACATAAAGTAGGCTAACGCATTGAAATCAAAGGAAAAACCCATGGACGCTCCGGTCAAGGCCCTCAACAACGAAAAATCTAAAGCGCTGGCCGCGGCGCTGCAGCAGATCGAGAAGCAGTTTGGCAAAGGCTCGATCATGCGGCTGGGTGAAGACGCGCATGAGCACGACATTCAGGTGGTGTCCACCGGCTCGCTGGGCCTGGATATCGCGCTGGGCATCGGCGGCTTGCCGCGCGGCCGCGTGATTGAAATCTACGGACCGGAATCCTCCGGCAAGACCACGCTCACCCTGCAGGTGATTGCCGAGATGCAAAAGCTGGGCGGCACCTGTGCGTTTATCGATGCCGAGCATGCGCTGGATGCGCAGTACGCCGGCAAACTGGGCGTTGAGCTGGAAGATCTGCTGATCAGCCAGCCCGACACCGGCGAGCAAGCGCTGGAGATTGCCGACGCGCTGGTGCGCAGCGGCAGCGTGGATTTGATCGTGATCGACTCGGTGGCCGCGCTGGTGCCCAAGGCTGAAATCGAAGGTGAGATGGGTGATTCACTGCCCGGCCTGCAAGCACGGCTGATGAGCCAGGCGCTGCGCAAGCTCACCGCCACCATCAAAAAGACCAATACCATGGTCATCTTCATCAACCAGATCCGCATGAAGATCGGCGTGATGTTTGGTAGCCCGGAAACGACTACCGGCGGCAACGCGCTGAAATTCTACGCGTCAGTGCGTTTGGACATCCGCCGCATCGGCTCGATCAAAAAAGGCGAAGAAGTGATTGGCAGTGAAACGCGGGTGAAAGTGGTGAAAAACAAAGTCGCCCCGCCGTTTAAGCAAGCCGAATTTGACATTCTTTACGGCGAGGGAATCAGCCGCCATGGCGAGATTATTGATTTGGGTGCAACCAGCGGCGTGGTGGATAAGTCCGGCGCGTGGTACGCCTACAACGGCGAGAAAATTGGCCAAGGAAAAGACAACACACGTGAGTATTTACGTGAAAAACCTGAGCTAGCCTTAGAAATAGAAAACAAAATCCGCGCGCACTTTGAGGTTGCCACGCGCGGGGTGGAAGAAGCTGCCGAGTAGGTGCAATACTTGGCTGCAGATCAGGTTTTGAGCGCGCAGGCGGCAATTGCGCGCCTGCGCAGTCATCGCGGGGAGCCAGCATGGGTTGATTGGTGCTCTCCTTCACAAGTTTCGCCGTCGGTTTGTGACGGCTTTCCGCGATGAACCTGCCACGCAAAGCCGGGCGTCTGCGCGGCTACCAACCTCGCAACGCGGCTGCAGACAGTGCCCTGCCGGATCAAGAATCTTCTGGTGATCCGTTCCAGACCAAATCCCCCACAAAATCCTTGAGCTTGATGGCGCGCGCCGTCGGCTACCTCTCGCGCCGCGAGCACAGCGCAGCGGAGCTCACGCGCAAGCTGTCTGCATTCGCAGACAGCGAGCAAGAAGTCAGTGATGTGGTCAGCAAACTGGTAGCCAAAGGCATGCTGTCCGACGCACGCTACGCCGCCAGCGTGGTGCACCGGCGCGGGGCCAAGTTTGGCGCCGCACGCGTGGCGCAGGAACTCAAAGCGCAAGGCGTGGCAGGCGCGGACCTAGAGGCTGCACGCGACAAACTCAAAGATACCGAGCTGGCCCGCTGCCAAGAAGTCTGGCTGCGCAAGTTCGGCCAAGCGGCTACCTCGCGCGAAGAAGCGGCCAAGCAGGCAAGGTTTTTGATTCAGCGTGGGTTTGCGACGGGGGTAGTAATGAAGGTAGTGAACAGTCGGGATGAGTGACAAGTAACAGACGACGGATCACGCACACCGTCAAGAACCGTCATTCCGAGCGTAGCGAGGAATCTCATCCAACGACTGTCATTCAATGGAAAGTACCTGTGGAAATCCAAAGGCAAGGCCCAGTCCTTGCGCCTTAATGAGTCAACCCAGCCGCGCGCCGCAAGTCTTCTGTAGTTCGCCCCGGCCCTTGGTGCGCGGGACGCCAGCCGGGCGGCTTGAACAGCAAGCCAAGCACTTCCGATAACGAGCGTGCCGCGCGTAGGTCGTGGAAGAGGCGTATCCACGGCGTGGCCTGCAACAGAAAAACGTTGTTCGTGCGAATCGGCTCAACCCAGCCGTAGCGGATCGACACATCCTCGCGCTCGGGAATGTAAGTGCCAAACAGGCGATCAAAGATGATGAGCGCGCCGCCGTAGTTGCCATCGAGGTATTCAAGATTCGCGCCGTGATGCACGCGGTGCGACGAGGGCGTGTTGAGCACATATTCAAGCCAGCCGAGCCTTGGAATCCAGGTCGCATGCAGCCAGAACTGGTAAAGCAAATTCAGCGCCAGACAAGCGAGCGCCACCCGCACCGGAAAGCCGAGCCAAATCAGGGGCAGGAAAAACAGCGCTCCGCCGGTGTAAGCTGATGTCCAGCTCAGGCGGTAAGCGGCCGAAAGATTGAGATTGTTGGTCGAGTGATGAATGCTGTGACTGAGCCACAACCAGCGCACCCGATGCGACGCGCGGTGATACCAGTAGTGACAAAATTCCTGACCGATGAAGAGCAGCGCAAATGCCGCAAAGTTGCTGAGCGGGATGGTAAATACACGGTGCTCCCACAACCAGGTGCCTAAGACAGCAATGAAGCCTGCAGGCAACACAACGCGCAGGATATTGCGCACCACAAGGTCGGCGAACGATACGCCCAGACCAGCCCAGTCATAAGCAGGGCCTTTGCTGCGCGACGCGCGCCACGAGAGCACACAGGCTTCCAAGAGCGAGCAGATAATGTTCAGCGCGAACAGCAAAATCAGCAGCCCGCCGAATAAAGGTGTGGTGTTTTCCATGCGTGAAATAATAAGTCGCGTTGATTGCACCTTGAGCAGACTTTGCATAACTTTGCCGATATTTACGGGCGCATCACAGAACGCTCAAGAGCTGTAACTTTTGCAGATCGGTTGAGTTGCGCTGTAGCGGCTAGCGCATGCGTTGAACTGCCTCGGTTTGTATCGAGGCCAAGCAGACAACGTGTCGCCTTACTTCAGGAAAGATTCCTTGTTGAACTCGAAATAACAAGACTTTCTTAGCCGGGTACGCAATATACATGCGCTTTTTCAAGTAAAAATGGCTCAAAACCCGCATGGATATTGCGTAAAACCTCCCAAATTCATTAAGCAGGGCAACGACACACCGTGAGCTGCCTTTAACATCGCAGCATGTCAGACAGCCCCGCCCCCCAATCCCTACCGCTCACCGGCCTGCGCGTCATCGAATTCACGCACATGGTGATGGGCCCGACGTGCGGCATGGTGCTGGCGGACTTAGGTGCGGAATCAATCAAGGTGGAGCCGATCGGCGGGGAGCACACGCGCAATTTGCTCGGCTCGGGCGCGGGGTTTTTTTCGCTGTTTAACCGCAATAAAAAATCCATCGCGCTGGACTTCAAGCATCCCGCGGGCAAAGAAGCGGCGCTCAAACTCATCGCCACGGCCGATGTGGTGATTGAAAACTTCAAGCCCGGCACGCTGGAAAAACTCGGGCTGGGTTACGACGACCTGAAAACGCTGAATCCGCGCCTCATCTACGTGAGCCTGAAGGGCTTTTTGCCCGGCCCGTACGAACACCGTACCGCGCTGGATGAAGTGGTGCAGATGATGGGCGGCCTGGCGTACATGACCGGGCGGCCGGGCGATCCGCTGCGCGCGGGCAGCAGCGTGAACGACATCATGGGCGGCATGTTTGGCGCCATCGGCGTGCTGGCCGCGCTCGCGCAGCGCGCCAAGACCGGGCGCGGGCAGCAGGTGCAGTCAGCGCTGTATGAAAACAATATTTTTCTGGTCGCGCAGCACATGCTGCAGTATCAGCTCACCGGCGTGGCCGCCGAGCCGATGCCCAACCGCATCCAGGCCTGGTCGATCTATGACGTGTTCACGGTCAAAGACGGCGACCAAATCTTTCTGGCCGCCGTGAGCGATGCGCAGTACGCGGTGTTTTGCGACGTGCTTGGGTTTGCTGATCTGAAGGCCGACGCGCGCCTGCAAAACAACAACGACCGCGTGCGCGCGCGGGATTGGCTCATGCCCATCGTGCGTGAGCGGCTTGCACACCGCAGCGCGGATGAATTGGCCGCGCTGTTTGAGCGGCACGGCCTGCCCTTCGCACCCATCAAAAAGCCGCACGAGCTATTGGACGATGCGCAGCTACGCGCCGCCGGCAGCCTGGCACCCATCACCGTGCCGGATGGCAAGCGCGCGGGCGAGCAGATTGATACTGTGTTGTTTCCCTTCACTCTCGATGGCCAGCGGCCTGCTGTACGCCTAAGTCCGCCGCGTTTAAGCGAGCATGCGGATGAGGTGCTGGGCGAACTTGGGTACACGCCGGCGCAGATTGATGCACTGCGCGCGCAGAACGTGTTGGGGTAGGGGGCCATCGGAACTTTAGAAGTCCTCAAAACCGTTCGGGCTGAGCCTGTCGAAGCCCTCCAACCACTAATCAAGTCAATGATTGACCTCGAATGCGTTTCGACAGGCTCAACGCGAACGGGGTTTAACAGATTCCACGCGAGTGACACGCAACATCCATGGGGTTTTTCAGCCGTTTTTGCTTGAAAAAGTGCATGGATATTGCGTAATCGCCTTTTAAATCCAGGCCGATGGCAAACGAGTCGATAAACTCTGCGCATGACCTCCGCACCACCCACCCGCCGCAAACACCACACCCGCAGCATCCAAGTCGACGCGTATGAGCGCAGCGACGGCCTGTGGGACTTTGAAGCGCGCATCAGCGACATCAAGCACCGCGACTTTCAGCTCGCCACCGGCCCGCGCAAGGCCGGCGAGCCGGTACATGACATGCTGCTTACTTTCACCGTCGATCTCAAGCTCAACATCGTCGCCGCGCAAGCGCAGTCGTTCGCCACGCCGTACCCAGGCTACTGCGACACGATTGGCCCGGCGTATCAAAAACTCGTTGGCCTGAATTTGCTGGACAACTTTCGCGGCAAAGTGAAAGAGCGCCTGGGCGGTGTGCAGGGTTGCACCCACATTACTGAGCTGTGCGGTGTACTGCCCACCGCAGTCATCCAGGCCTACGCTGGGGTAGTGCTGGACACCAAAGATGGCGCGGGCAGCGAGCAGGCGCAGCGGCCGTTTCAACTTGATCGCTGCCATGCGCTTGCCAGCGATGGGCCGGCGGTGCAGCGGTTTTATCCGAAGTGGTATGTGAAAACGTGACGCACATTGCGTGAATGGCTTGTACCCCCTCCCGCTTGCGGGAGAGGGTTAGGGGCGAAGCAGGGGTTTCGAGCTGCATGCGGCGAGCCTGCTGAGCGGCCGGTTGCAAGCGTTTGCGCGGCCTGCAAGGCAGGGGGACTGATTAGAACCCACTCCCTTGAAGGGAGAGGGCAGGGTGAGGGTGAAAACTCCCGCATCATGCGGTGCTTCGTGGCGGAGTTGCCGGGGGTTGCCCGGCGGCAAGTCACTTTTCTTGTCTTGCCAAGAAAAGTAACCAAAAGAAGGCGCGCCCGCTTCAGCGCCCTTCGGGTTCCCAAGTCAGTCAAGTGCCAAGCGGCGGGCAAAAAAACTCGCTTCGCTCAAACATCCGCACCCGACTGCCCCGCTTGGCACTTGCCTGACTTGGCGCTTTAGAGGGCTATGCAACGCGCGAGCACCGCGCTATGGACTTCTCTGATCGGCTTTTTTCGGACTGTTCAAGTGTCTCTACGCAATATCCATGAGCATTTCCAGCCAAAATTGCCCTAAAACCCTCATGAATACTACGTAGTCACACATCAATGCCGAACAAATTCGCCTTAACCATGCGGCTATCCGCCATCGCACGTGCCGCGGCGCAGCAAGCACTCCGTTAAACTACGTACCAACCATTCAAAACAGTCGCGCGGTTCAAGCGTCGCGCCCAGCATTTCAACTTTCTCAGACCCTACCCATGAAAATCCACGAATACCAAGGCAAAGAAGTCCTGCGCAAATTTGGCGTGCCGGTGCCGCGCGGCATTGCGGCGATGAGTGTTGATGACGCGGTGAAAGCTGCGCAAGAACTGGGCGGCCCGGTGTGGGTGGTGAAGGCGCAGATTCATGCGGGTGGGCGCGGCAAGGGCGGCGGCGTGAAGGTGGCCAAATCGCTTGATGATGTGAAAAAACTCGCCGGCCAGATTCTGGGCATGCAGCTGGTCACGCATCAAACCGGCCCGGCTGGGCAGAAGGTGCGGCGCCTGTACATTGAAGATGGCGCGGACATTCAACAAGAGTATTACGTGTCGGTGGTGACGGATCGCGCCACGCAGAAAGTCGCCTTTATCGCCAGCAGCGAAGGCGGCATGGACATTGAAGAAGTAGCGCACAGTCACCCTGAAAAAATCATCAAAATCTTTGTCGATCCGCTCACGGGTTTGACCGACGCGCAGGGCAAAGAACTTGCAGCGGGCATCGGCATCCCGGCAGATTCCGTCGCGCAGGCGCTGGACGTATTCAAAAAGCTCTACACCTGCTATATGGAAACCGATGCGTCGCTGGTGGAGATCAATCCGCTGAACCGCGATTCCAAAGGCAACATCATCGCGCTGGATGCGAAGTTCAACTTTGATAGCAACGCGCTGTTCCGCCACCCTGAGATCGTGGCTTACCGCGATCTGGATGAAGAAGACGCTGCCGAGATCGAAGCGAGCAAATTTGACCTGGCTTACATCAGCCTGGATGGCAACATCGGCTGCCTGGTCAACGGCGCGGGCTTGGCGATGGCGACGATGGACACGATCAAACTCTTCGGCGCAGAGCCCGCCAACTTTTTGGACGTTGGCGGCGGCGCCACGGCAGAGAAGGTGACCGAAGCGTTCAAGATCATGCTCAAGAATCCCAAGGTCAAAGCGATTTTGGTCAACATCTTCGGCGGCATCATGCGCTGCGACACGATTGCAGAAGGCATCATCACCGCGTGCAAAGCCACCAATCTGAGTGTGCCGCTGGTCGTGCGCATGAAGGGCACCAACGAAGAACTGGGCAAGAAGATGCTGAAGGATTCCGGCCTGCCGATTATTAGTGCGGACACGATGGCGGAAGCGGCGCAAAAAGTGGTTGCAGCGGTGAAGGCTTAAGGAAAGAACATGTCTATCTATATCAACAAAAACACCAAAGTCATCACCCAGGGCATCACCGGCAAGACCGGGCAGTTCCACACGGAAAAATGCCAGGAATATGCCAACGGCAAAAACTGTTTTGTCGCAGGTGTGAACCCCAAAAAAGCCGGTGAGTCGATTTTCAATATTCCGATTTTTGGCACGGTGAAAGAAGCCGCGCAGCAAACCGGTGCAACGGTGTCGGTGATCTACGTGCCGCCGGCCGGCGCGGCCGCGGCGATTTGGGAAGCGGTGGAAGCCGATCTTGATCTGGCGATTTGCATCACCGAGGGCATTCCGGTGCGCGACATGCTGGAAGTGCGCGCGAAGATGAAGGCCAAAGAAGCGAAGGGCGGCAAAAAAACACTGCTGCTCGGGCCGAACTGCCCGGGCCTGATCACGCCGGAAGAAATCAAGATCGGCATCATGCCGGGCCATATTCATCGCAAGGGCCGCATTGGTGTTGTCAGCCGCTCGGGCACGCTCACATATGAAGCGGTGGCGCAGCTCACTGAAATTGGCCTGGGACAAAGTTCTGCGGTAGGTATTGGCGGCGACCCTATCAACGGCCTCAAACACATTGATGTGATGAAGGCGTTTAACGACGACCCAGACACCGATGCCGTCATCATGATCGGCGAAATCGGCGGGCCGGACGAAGCCGATGCTGCGCGCTGGTGCAAAGCCAACATGAAAAAACCGATCGTCGGCTTTATCGCCGGCGTGACCGCGCCCCCCGGCAAGCGCATGGGCCACGCTGGCGCGCTGATTAGTGGCGGCGCGGATACGGCGGATGCCAAGCTGGCGATCATGGAAGAGTGCGGCTTTAAAGTGACGCGCAATCCTTCAGAGATGGCCAAGCTGCTGAAGGCGTTGCTGTAGCGCACAACAACATGACCTGACGCGGCTCAAGTTATTGAGGCGTGCAGCGTCGGGTCATCAAAGCGCCAACGGCGCGAGCTCGTTTTAATCACGCAATATCCATGCGCTTTCCCGGGCAGAATTGCCTGAAAAACCGCATGGATGCTGCGTAGCGTTAATTCAATCGTTGCTGTGCAAACCCACAAAGGCGCGTGGCGCGCCGCTTGCCTACACTAGCTGGCTTGAATTATTCGCCTGCTTGAAGGATTGATACCGTGCTTGAATGGCTGCAAACCATGAGTTGGAGCGCTGTGCTCCAAATCATCATGATCGATCTGCTGCTGGGCGGCGACAACGCCGTGGTGATTGCACTGGCTACGCGCAACCTCAATGCCAAGCATCGCTGGCAAGGTGTGCTGTGGGGCACCGCGGGCGCGATTATTTTGCGCGTGGTGCTGATTGCGTTTGCGGTCACCATGCTCAAGATTCCGTTTCTCAAGCTGGTGGGAGGCATTTTGCTGTTTTGGATCGGCATCAAGCTGATGATTCCAGAAGCAGATGACGCGCACGACAAAATTGAAGGCAGCGACAAGCTGTGGGGCGCTATCAAGACCATCATCATCGCGGATTTTGTGATGAGCCTGGACAACGTGATTGCCATTGCCGGCGCGGCCGAAAAGGCTGATCCTTCGCATCAGCTTGGCCTCGTGATTTTCGGCCTGCTGGTGAGCATTCCGATCATTGTGTTTGGCAGCCAGCTTGTGCTCAAGCTGATGGACAAGTATCCCTGGATTGTCACCGCGGGCGCTGCGCTGCTGGGCTGGATTGCGGGCGGGTTGCTCGTGACTGATCCGGCGGTGGTTGCGCAGTTTGGTACGCCCAGTACGTCGCTCGTCTATGCGGCAGAAGCGGCCGGTGCGATCTTTGTCGTGGCTGTGGGCCTATGGCTGGCCCGCCGTGCTGCGCAGAGTAAAACCGCGTCTTGAGTGTGCATACCGCATACGGGTGGCCGCGCCGCGCGCTTGATAAGGGCGCCGGGTCAATCGGGTAACCTCGCGGCATGTCAGAGCCGCCAAAACGCGTTGAAACCCCCGCTGAAGCGCCGTACCTGCCGATTGCGCAGTCTGCCGCGCGCACGCACACGGGCTTGGTGCGCGATCACAACGAAGACGCGATCGCCTGCGCGCCCGATGCCGGCCTGTTTGTACTGGCCGACGGCATGGGCGGCTACAGCGCCGGCGAGGTGGCCAGCGGCATGGCTGGCATGATTCTCAAGACCGGGTTGGGCGGTGATTTGCTGCGCCGGCGCGCCAGCAGCAATACCGAAGGCGCGCCTTCGCTGCATACGGTCATAGGCCGGCATGTAGACGTGGCCAACCGCGCTATTTTTGATGCCGCGCAGCGCCAGCCACAGTATGAAGGCATGGGCACCACGCTGGTGCTGGCGGTGGTGGATAAGCGCGACATCACCGTGGCGCATCTGGGCGATTCACGCGCCTACCGGCTACGTGCCGGCACGCTCACGCAAATCACCAAAGACCATTCTTTGCTGCAGGAGCAGGTGGATGCCGGGCTGATCCCGGCCGATCTGGCCAGCCTGTCGCGCAACAAAAGCCTGGTCACGCGGGCGCTGGGCGTAGACCCGGCAATTGACCTGGAAATCCATGATCACGCGCTAGAAAGCGGTGATGTGTACCTGCTGTGCTCCGATGGCCTGACCGATATGGTGGACGATGCGCAGATTGCGGAATCGTTAACTTCGTTGTATGCCAGCGTCGAAGCCGCCGCTGATGATTTGATCCAGATGGCAAATCGCGCGGGTGGCCGTGATAATGTATCGGTGGTGTTGATTAAGATTGGTGAGCTAGATGCAACCAATCAAGCCGCAGGGACGGGCACCATCGCCAAGCAAGCATCCAAGCTGTTTGGCTGGATTCGATAATGTTTAGAACCTATTTCATACTCAACCGTGGACCGCGGTTGAGCATGAGATAGGTTCTAGTTTTCAGGGGGTTGTTGTGGGAGAAATGCGGACATGGCCAAAGTAATTCTGACCATGGAAGGCCAGGTATTGCGTGAGTATCCGCTTGCTAAGGAGCGGACCACCGTCGGGCGTCGGCCGCACAACGACATCGTGATTGAAAACCTCGCCATCAGTGGCGAGCACGCGGTGATCGTCACTATTCTGAATGACTCGTTTCTGGAAGACCTGGGCTCCACCAACGGCACCATGGTCAACGGCGCGCCCGTCAAAAAGCACTTCCTGCAGAACAACGACGTCATTGAGCTGGGCAAATACCGCATCCGATACCTGGCCGATAACGGCCGCGGCGGCGAAGAATATGACAAGACCATGGTCATCCGCCCCGGTTCAATCCCCGGCAACGCCATGCAAGGCAACCCCGCTGCTGCAGCGCTGAACGCAGCAGCAGACACAGATTTTGGCAACACCGCCCCAGTTATTCCCGATGCTGCGCGCGGCGCCCCACCCGCGCCACGGCCACCTGCGCCAAAGCCAGACGCATCAAAGCCGGATCTTGGCCGCGCCATGTCCGCCACGCAAGAAGTCATGGCCGCCAAGCTTTCTGCGCAAATCCAAAGCGCCGACACGCAGTATATGGAGCCAGACAGCGACGCATTGTTTGGCAGCAAGCCGCCCGTCAAGACCAAGAATTTTGAAGGCAAAGTGCGCATTCTCAACGGCGGCAACGCTGGCAAAGAAATGCAGCTCGTCAAAATGGTCACCACCATTGGCCGCCCCGGCGGGCAGGTTGCCGTCATCTCCAAAAAGCCCGACGGCTTCTACGTTAGCCATGTAGAAGGCCCCGTCACGCCCATCATCAATGGCAGCCCCATCGGCACCGAACCCATGCGCCTTGCGTCCACTGACGTGCTGGAAATCGCGGGTGTGCGGATGGAGTTCACGCTGATCTGATCAGCCCCTTCGCCCTAAAAGGGAGAAGGTTGGGATGAGGGTGAAATGCCCCGCTTGCTGAAGCTCTGGTTCATACGGCACGCCCGCTGAGCCGCTCAGGCTTGCAAGCCTGAGCGCGCCCTGCAAGGGAGAGTCGGACGCTACGAGTCATTTAGCTCGCCAAAAAAAGCGTTCACGCAATATTCATGCGGGTTTTGGGGCAAAAATGGCTCAACAGGCTCATGGATATTGCGTAGAGCACCTCCAAATCATTGTCATTGCGAGCAAAGCGAAGCAATCTTCGACCCGAGCGATTCAATACCGCAGGCTACGCGCTGACGCATTCGCAGGATTGGCGAGTGAAACAGGCGACGGATAAGCTCATGGCATCTATCTAAGGGTAGTAATCAGGGAGCGGAAAGCATGTCGTTGATTCGTAACAATAAAGATCTGTATCTGATTCGATTTCTTCTTGCCGCAACATTGGCTGCTGTTTTCATGATGGCTAGTTGGAGCGCATCTGCTCAATCCTCCAGCAATCCACAGAGCTGTCAGGCCAACGGCGGACAGGACGATTGCATCAAAGGCAAAATATTCTTTTTCCCGCAGACAGGTGATTCGAGTGTGGTTGGTCGCAAATATGAAAACGCAGATGAAGCATGTCGGGCAATTTACCCAGTTCGGCCTGTGGATGGAGGCCATCTGCTGGGTTACGCCAATGGCAAATACGAGATCGACCCCTTATACGCGTATGGGTGCCGATATGACTACTACGACGGCCTTGGCGCTGTCTATCCCAGTGTATTCATGCAGAACTGGGTTCTTCCCGGTCAAGAATGTCCGCGAGACACGCCAAGTGTTGGATCTTTCAACGACGGCGATAAGTCCCAAGACTTAAATGGTCGCCTCTGGTGTGCCTATAGAGATCCCACAATCGATCTGAACTGCCCAATCAGCAAACCGATTCTTGCAGGTGTAGCGCAGAAGGTTTTGTCCGAATCGGACTACGCAGGCGCGGGTGCGCATGCGCTTGAACTGAAGCGGGAATACCGCTCCTACTGGATCGAAGGTGCGTCCGTAGCAGCGCCAAAATCATCTGGCAGAGCTGCTGGATGGATTCACTCTTTCGGCGCAAGCATCTCGCAGCAGATCGAAGCTCGGGCGTGGCCTCTTCGTCGCGTTACCCGACCAAATGGCAAAGTCACGTCTTTCTATTCCCTAGGCAATAGCTGGGTCAATTACGAAGCGGTACGCGACACACTCACTGAGTTAAAAAGTGCCAACGGGCTCACCACCGGCTGGACCTACAAAGTCTTTGAAGACGACAGCACAGAAACCTACTCCGCCACCGGCAAGCTCCTCTCCATCAAGCAGCGCAACGGCTGGACCACAACACTCACCTACAGCGACAGTTCCACGCCCGTCGCCAACTACCTCTCCGGCTCCACCGTCGCCCAACCCGGCCTGCTCATTTCCGTCAAAAACCACTTCGGCCGTGAACTCAAGTTCGTCTACAACGCCGCCGGCCAGTTCGTGCAACTGCTGCCGCCTGGTGCGGTGAAAGACGGCGCAGTCAATACCGCCCAAGCCCCCATCCGCTACAGCTACGACACCGCCGGCAACCTGGCCACCGTCACCTGGCAAGACGGCAACGTGAAGCGCTACCACTACGAAGACAGCCGCTTTGCCAGCGCCCTGACCGGCGTGACGGACGAGGCCGGCGTGCGCATCCGCACCTATGCCTACGACGCGCAAGGCCGCGCGATATCCTCCGAGCAGGCCGGCGGGGCGGAGCGTTACACGTTCAACTACTTAAGCAACGGCCAAACCACGGTGACAGCGCCGGATACGTCCACCCGCACCTACACCTTCCAAAACACCGGCGGCGTGATCCGCCCCACTGCCGTCACCGCCCCCTGCCCGCTGTGCGGCAGCACGGCGGCTTCTACCCAGTACGACGCCAGTGGCAACGTGACCAAGCGCGTGGAGCATGACGGCACGGTCAACTTCTTCACCTACGACGCCAAAGGCCGCGAGACGGAGAAGGCCACCTTCCCGGCCAGCTATGCCACCAGCGCCACCCGCCCGGCCCTGAACCTGGCCACTCAAGTCATCAGCACCCAGTGGCACGCCACTTGGAACCTGCCCACCAAGATCGCCGAGCCGGGCAAGATCACCGCCTTCACCTACGCCAATGCCAACGCCACCACCGGCATGGGCGCGGGCAACCTGACGGGCCGGAGCGAGACGCAGACCACGGACGCCACCGGAGCAGCCAAGTTCACCGCCGCGCAGGCTGCGGGCACGCCGATCAAGAGCACGGGGTGGAGCTACAACACCACCAGCAGCCTGCCCACGACGATTGTGGAGCGGGAGACGGCGTTTGGGGGGACGACTGCGGTGGAGAAGGGGCGGTGGACCCTGGCTCATAACAACAAGGGAGACCCAACAAAGATTACCGATGTGACAAATTCAAAAGCTGTGTCGTTGACAAGTTATGACATCGCTGGGCGTTTGTTGCAATCCGCCGATGAAAACCAAGTAGTTGCGATATTCAACTACAACGCTCGAGGGCTCTCGACTAGCGTTAGTTATGGCAGTCAACTTTCGAGTTTTGAGTACACCCAATTTGGCGCTATCAAGAAGTTCAAATTCGGTACTGGATACGAAATGGAGTACTTCTATGACGCGTCTCAAAACTTCTTATCCACTACCGAAGCCGGTGTACTTCCTTGGGGCAACGCAGCAAGTTCTGTGACTAAAACCGCCGGCTCGATCCCTAGCTCATCCAATGCAATGAACATAGCAGGCGCGTCGACAGCAGCAGTCGCAGCTGGGTTAGTGCTTCCTTATGCTTTTGTTCAACCAAGTGTGATTGCAGCCTCTGGTGGACGCATCATTTATCCGCCGTGGTACAAGCCGAGTCCCGCACCCGACCCACTGACGGCAACCGTGTGCGTTCCCTCGTCCCCGCCGCCGCCTGTGCCCAGAGGGCCAAGCCCAGGCGAAAGTTGCAGAAATTTACTCCAGACTTGTTGGGCGGCAGCGTCAAAAGTGAAATCTATAACTGCATATTCGATTTGCATTGCTGCATATGCGGGTTGCCTCCTTGGTGAGGCCGGTGGTGGCGGTACTCCATGAAGACTTTTTCTTATCAAAATCGAACCGAGCGCAATCTTGCATGGCATGACATCAAACGTGGCCAACCTATTTCGTTGGCCTTTGACAAATCGAAAGCAAAAGATGCTAGCTATTTGTTCGAGTGCTTAGAAGAAATTGACAAGGCATCTGGTGCTTTGCAATGGAATCTGCGTAAAAAAGCGAAGTATGGATTTCTTAGCCTGCGATTGATGCGTCTTTTTCAGATCTACTATCTCGCCAAATCACAAAACATGCGAGGTTTCGTTGAGCAATTGGCTTCTGAGGAAATGCGTATTGGTTTCAAATGAGTTCGGGTTGAGCGCGTAGCCACGGAAATGGTCTTGTGCTTTAGCTATTTGAAAGTGACTACGCAATATCCATGGGCATTTCCAGCCATTTCTGCCTCAAAACCCGCATGAATACTGCGTTCGCTAGCTTGAATGGTGCGCATTGAGGCCACTGCGGGTGGGTCGATGAAAGCTCCGCGCTGGCGCGCCGGTCGGGTGTTGGGCTGCTGCGCTGCGCGCGGCTACGCCAGTGAGGGAGTGCGCGCTTTGCATGCGCGCACTCGTCGCGCGGCGTGGG
>JBOFGW010000059.1:0-8440 GCA_051649325.1 Burkholderiaceae bacterium
ACCGCATCAATCCCTTCGCGGTAGAGCAGCTTGGCTACGATGGCCTTGGCTGAGAACATGATCGCGCCAACGGCGGCGATGGCCAGCCCAAATAAGTAATGGTTTTTGCTAGAAAGTGTTGCCTGCGCGACGTTTGACATGCAGTGATTATGCAGTTTTGCCAAAACTGGTGCCGGCGGTACTTTGCAAGGCGCGCGCGCCGATGTACAAGATGTCTTTGGCCCAAACAACACCGCCATGCCAAATACTGCCAGCTCATCACATATCCGCCTAACCTCGCATCCCGACGGCGAAGACCCCTCCGGCCTGAAAATCAACTGGGGCGCGGCCGACGCCGCCACCCGCGGGCCGGTGATTGGTTCCACTACCGTACGCAGCCACCGCAATGTGATTGGCACACATGCCGGCAGCTACGGCATTTACCGCGCGCTGGCCATGGCCGCCGGCGCGCTCAAAAAAGGCCACGTGCCTGATCTCACCAATACCATGCCGACCGACCCGATTGGGCCGTATCCGCAGTGGTTTGACCCAGAGAAAATTGTCTCGCTCGATCCGTTTGGTGCCGTGGTGGCCGAGGTGTTTGCAGACCGAATCGCGGCCGGCTATGACATCCGCCCCACGTTGGCGGTGACCAAGGCGCACATCGATCTGCCGGAGGTCCATGACGCGATCGAGGCCGGCCGCTTAACGCCGGACGGCAAGCTGCTCAAACAAAACGGTTCTGCGGTAGTGACAAAAGTGGCCGTGGAACCCGTGTGGTTCTTGCCGGCCGTGGCCAAGCGTTTTGGCACCACTGAATCTGAGTTGCGCCGCATTTTGTTTGAAGAAACCGGCGGCATGTATCCCGAGCTGGTCACGCGCAGCGATCTGGAAGTGTTTCTGCCGCCCATCGGCGGGCAAACGCTCTACATCTTTGGTAACCCGCGCGATCTAGCCAACCGCGAAGTGCCGCTGACCGCCCGCGTGCATGACGAATGCAACGGCTCGGACGTGTTTGGTTCAGACATTTGCACTTGCCGGCCGTACCTGACCCACGCGATTGAAGAATGCGTGCGCGGCGCACAAAACGGCGGCGTAGGTCTGGTGGCCTACAGCCGCAAAGAAGGCCGCGCGCTGGGCGAAGTGACCAAGTTTCTGGTCTACAACGCCCGTAAGCGGCAGGTGGGGGGCGATTCTGCGGAAAAGTATTTCTTGCGCACCGAATGCGTGGCCGGTGTGCAAGACATGCGCTTTCAAGAACTGATGCCGGATGTGCTGCACTGGCTGGGCATTACCAAGATTCACCGGCTGGTGTCCATGAGCAATATGAAGTTTGACGCCATTACAGAATCCGGCATTGAGATCGGCGAGCGCGTGCCGATCCCGGATGAACTGATCCCCGCCGATGCACGCGTGGAAATGGATGCCAAGATGGCGGCCGGTTACTTTACCGATGGCGCGGTGCCCGACAAAGAAGCATTGGCCGCCGCGAAAGGCCGGGGCCTGAATGACTGAGGCACTGCGGCGCGCGCCGCTTTATGGCCTGGTATCGGCCGACCCGGTAGCCGCACTACGCAATCCACTGACCATCCGTGAGCGTAGCGAAAATATTTTGGCTGCAACGCGTAAAGGCCGATCACAGTGGTTCACGGTAGATGACAGCAAGCTTGCGCATGCGGCGCGCATCGTGGCAGAGGTCACGCGGCAGCGTTACCCAAGCTTGATCACGCCCTATCACAGCCGATGGCGTCATTTTGAAGCGGGCGGGGTTGACCGGCTGCGCGAGCTGAACTTTCGCCTGCGCGGCACGGCCACCTTCGAACGCGCGATGGCGCAGATTGATTTGGCTGTGGTGAGCGTGTTGCTGGATGCGGGCGCAGGCGATGCGTGGCGTTTTACGGAAGCAGGCACGCAGCAAACACTTGCGCGCAGCGAAGGGCTGGGCGTCGCGAGCTTTCATATGTTCATGGCCGGCGCGTTTTCTTCCAGCGCAGATACGCCGCTGCGCGCGGATGCCAAGGGCCTGCAAAGCATCGAATTGCACGCACTAGCGCGTGGATTTCAGGTGAGTGAATCCAACCCACTCGTGGGGCTGGCTGGCCGCGCGGCGCTGATGCAATCGCTGGGCAAAGCGCTGGCTGCGCGGCCTGATCTGTTTGGCGCGGATGGGCGGCCCGGCGCGATTTTGAATGTGCTGACGGCTGACGGAAAACGCAGCGTGTCGGCCAGCGAGATTCTGGCGGTTCTGCTAGACGGCCTGTCCGCAATCTGGCCAGCGGGCAATATGCTGAATGGTCAGCCGCTGGGTGACTGCTGGCCACATCCACATGCGGGCGGGGGCGGGGGCAGCGCGGGCTGGGTGCCGTTTCACAAGTTGTCGCAATGGCTCACGTACTCATTGCTTGAGCCGTTTGAGTGGGCTGACATTGAGGTCACCGGGCTGGATGCGCTCACCGGCTTGCCGGAATACCGCAACGGCGGCTTGCTCATCGACACCGGTGTGCTCGTGCCAAAGCATGCGGAGGTGACGAGTAACCCGCACCTGCCTTCGTCCGAACTCATCATCGAGTGGCGCGCGCTGACGGTGGCGCTGCTGGATGAGTTGGCGCCGCTGGTACGCGGCTTGCTGGGCAAAAGCGCGCAGGAAATGCCGCTGGCTTGCGTGCTAGAAGGCGGAACCTGGGCGGCCGGGCGCATTCGCGCGCAGGAGTTGCGTGGGGGGCTGCCGCCGATCTCCATCATCAGTGACGGCACCGTATTTTGATCGACCAAGAAAAAAGAGAGAGATTTATGACCCGGCAAGTTCATCACATCATGCATCCGCTGGTGCAGCACAAAATGACGCTGATGCGCAAGAAAGAAACTTCTACTAGCAGCTTTCGCCGTTTGGTCAACGAGGTGTCCACACTCATGGCCTATGAAATCACGCGTGATATGCCGATGCATGAGGTCACCATCGACACGCCGCTGGAAACCATGCAGTCCAAATTAATCGACGGCAAAAAAATCGTGTTCGTGCCGATCCTGCGCGCGGGGCTGGGTATTTTGGATGGCATGCTTACCGTCATCCCCGGTGCGCGCGTCGGTCACATTGGCCTGTACCGCGACCCCAAAACGCTCACGGCAGTGGAGTATTACTTCAAGATGCCCACCGGCATGAAAGAGCGCGACGCCATCGTGCTGGACCCGATGCTTGCCACAGGCAACTCTGCAGTGGCCGCGGTGGAGCGGCTGAAAGAAACCAAGCCGCGCTCAATCAAGTTTGTCTGCCTGGTGAGTTGCCCAGAAGGCATCAAGACTTTTCACGACGCACACCCGGATGTGCCGATCTACACCGCCTGCATCGACCGGCAACTCAACGACCACGGCTACATTCTGCCGGGCCTAGGCGATGCGGGTGACCGCATCTTTGGCACCAAGTGATGGCGGCGCAAAAACGCCCCTACGACGTTGTTCTTTACGGCGCGACCGGCTTTGTCGGCGTGCAGACGGTGGAGTACTTTGCGCGCCACGCAAAAGGCCTGCGCTGGGCGCTGGCCGGGCGCAATGCTGTCAAGCTTGAAGCGGTGCGCACGCGGGTTGGTGCGGCGGCCAAAGAGGCGGGCATTGTCGTGGCGGATGCGGATGACGATGCAGCGCTGGCCATGCTCGCCGCCAGCACGCGCGTGGTGCTTTCCACCGCCGGGCCTTATGCGCTCTACGGCAGCAAGCTGGTGGCTGCTTGCGTGGCTGCGCGTACCCATTATGTGGACATCACCGGTGAAACGCCGTGGGTGCGCACACTGATCGATGCGCATCATGAAGAAGCTGCGGCAAGCGGTACGCGCATTGTTCCTGGCTGCGGCTTTGATTCGGTGCCCTCTGATCTAGGCGCTTATCTTGTCGCGCAAGCGCTGTGGCGCGAACATGGCGAGCCATGCGTAGAGATCAAGGCCAGCTTCACGCTGCGCGGTGGCCTCAATGGCGGCACGTTTGCCTCGCTCATCAACATCATGGAAAGCGGCCAGCAAAACCAGTTCAACGATCTGTTCCTGCTCAATCCACCGGGCACCGCACCGGCGGAAGTGCGTGGCAGCCGCGACTGCATTGCGCCGGAGCATGACCCCGATTTTCACGCCTGGCTCGGCCCGTTTGTGATGGGGCCGATCAACTCGCGCGTAGTGCGGCGCTCCGCAGCTTTACTGCAGGCCGCAGGTGACGATACGTTTGCGGATGAGTTTTGCTATCGCGAGTTCATGCGCCTGGGCCGCGGGCCGGTGGCGCTGCTGGGTGGCGCAGCTCTTAGCATTGGGATGGCAGCCGGGCAGACCGCCATGCAACTTGCGCCGGCGCGCGCGCTGGCCAAGCGCTTGGCACCCAAACCCGGCCAGGGGCCGAGCGAGCTGGCGATGAACAACGGCGCATTTCGCTGCGAGCTGATTGGCCGCACCGCCGCGGGCCACACGCAGCGCGGCTGCATCGCAGCGCAGGGCGACCCCGGCAACCGCGCCACCACCAAGTTTGTGTGTGAAGCCGCGCTGGCGCTGGCCGTTGACGAAAAGCAGCTGCCCGGCGGCAAAGCACGCGGTGGCATTCTTACGCCTGCGACCGCGCTGGGCGATGTGCTGGCGCATCGCTTGCACGCTGCAGGCATGCGGGTGGAGCCGCTGGCCTCGGCTTAAAGCACGGCTACGCAATATCCATGCGCCTTTTCAGGCATTTTTTCCTGGAAGAGCGCATGGATATTGCGTAGAGGCACTTGGGAGGTTCTAAAAACCGTAGCGAGCGGGCCAAGGTGCATACGAGGAGCGCAGACAGTACGAGTAGTACGGCGAGCACCGCAGTGTGCAGATTGGCCCGCGCAGTAGGTTTTTAGAAGCTCCCTTCACGGCGATCAACCCTTATACAGCTTTGGTGCAGTGCGCTTTTGGCACTGCTCTTGCTACTATCAAAGCGCTGTTGCCGTCGCCGTTTTTAAAAGTCTGAACAATCGATTAGGGGATTTTCCATGGACTCTCGCCGTCTCGTACTCAAGACGCTTTGCGGCCTGCTGGCCGCGGGCAGCATTCTGGGCGCACCCGCCGCATTTGCGCAAACAAAAATGAAGGTCGCCGCCATTTACACCGTACCGTTTGAGCAGCAGTGGGTGAGCCGCATCCACAAAGCACTCAAGGCCGCTGAAGCGCGTGGAGAAATTGAATACAAGGCCAGCGAAAACGTGGCCAACGCGGATTACGAGCGCGTGATGCGCCAATACGCTACCGAGGGCAACCAGCTCATCGTGGGCGAATCCTTCGCGGTGGAAAAAGCGGCGCGCGATGTGGCCAAGCAGTTTCCCAAAGTGATGTTCCTCATGGGCTCATCAGGCAAACCGCAAGCGCCCAACTTTTCAGTGTTTGACAACTACATTCAAGAGCCGGCTTATCTCACCGGCATGATTGCGGGCTCCATGACCAAGAGCAACAAAATCGGCATGGTAGGCGGCTTTCCGATTCCCGAAGTCAACCGCTTGATGCACGCCTTCATGGCCGGCGCGAAAGAGACCAACCCGAAGGTGGAATTTATGGTCACCTTCATCAATAGTTGGTTTGATCCGCCCAAAGCCAAAGAAGCGGCGTTTGCCATGATCGATAAAGGCGCAGACGTGATGTATGCCGAGCGCTTTGGCGTGAGCGATGCCGCAAAAGAGCGCAAAGTGCTGGCGATTGGCAACGTGATCAACACGCAAGACAAATATCCCGACACTGTGGTGGCTTCTGCCCTGTGGAACATGGAGCCAACGATCGACCGCGCGCTCAAGCTCGTGAAAGAAGGCAAGTTCAAAGCAGAGGACTATGGCCAGTACAGCATGATGAAGTACAAAGGCTCTGAGCTTTCGCCGCTCGGGACGTTTGAAAAGAAAATTCCAGCTGAAACCGTTGCCAAAGTGCGCGCCAAAGAAAAAGCGATTCTGGATGGCAAGTTCACGGTGAAGGTGGACGATACACAGCCTAAATCCACGGTGAAGTAGCACGATTTCAAAACAGACTACGCAGTATCCATGGGCCTTCTAAAGCATTTTTGGCTGGAAAAGCGCATGGATATTGCGTGCCTTCGATTTTGAGTTGTCATTTCGAGCGAAGCGAGGGATGACAGTTGCACCTCTATATGCATCAACGCTTATGAAAATCATTCACCACCTCTTCGCTATCGTGCTGCTCGCGCTGTGCCTCACCGCACACGCCGCCGAGTTTGACACCACGCCGCGCATCGCCGTGATCACGGCCTTCCAGCCAGAACTCACGCTGCTGCTTAACAAAGCGCAAGACAAAAAGACTTACAGCGCCAACGGGGTGCAATTCACCACCGCCAGCTTGGAAGGCAAGCCGGTCGTGCTGTTTCTCTCCGGCATCAGCATGACCAACGCAGCGATGAATACGCAGCTCGCGCTGGAGCGGTTCAAGATCACGCACATTGTATTTTCCGGCATTGCCGGCGGCGTGAATCCGGCGCTGCATATCGGCGATGTGACGGTGCCGCAGCAATGGGCGCAGTATCTGGAAGGCGTTTTCGCGCGCGAAGAAACTGCGGGCAAATTCAAAACGCCGGCATGGATGCAGGATGTCATGCGCGGTAACTTTGGCATGATCCACACGCGGCCGGTGGAAGTCATGCGCACAGGAGCGGAAAAGCCTGAATCCAAATTCTGGTTCCCGGTCGATGCCAAAATGATGGATGTAGCTAAGACCTTGACCAAGCTGGACCTAGCCAAATGCAACGCCGCCAACAAGTGCCTCAGCCACACGCCCAAAGTCGTGGTGGGCGGCAACGGCGTCTCCGGCCAAGTGTTCATGGATAACGCGCAGTTTCGCGAATACACATTCAAGACCTTTGGTGCCAACGTGCTGGACATGGAAACCGCAGCAACCGCGATGGTGGCCTATGCCAATAGCGTGCCCTACATTGCCTTCCGCAGCCTGTCTGATCTGGCCGGTGGTGGCGAGGGTGAAAATGAAATCGGCACGTTCTTTCAAATCGCGGCCGATAATTCTGCGAATGTGGTCTTGGCTTTTCTCAAGGCGTGGAAGTAGTTCATCGTTCACTTGAACCCGGTTCTCAAACTTACCGGCATCACCAAACGCTTTGGCCCGCTGGTTGCCAATGACGATATTTCGCTGTCGCTCAATCAAGGCGAAATTCTCGCGCTGTTGGGTGAAAACGGCGCAGGCAAGTCCACGCTAGTTTCCATACTGTTTGGCCACTACACCGCCGATAGTGGGCACATCGAAGCCTTTAGCACACGGCTACCGCCAGGCAACCCCAAGGCCGCACTGGCCGCGGGCATCGGCATGGTGCATCAGCACTTTACGCTTGCAGACAACCTCACCGTGCTGGACAACGTGCTGATCGGCCGCGAGAGCTTGTGGTCGCCACGCTCGCAGCGCGTGCGGCTGCGGCAAGAACTCATCGATACCGCGGCGCGTTTTGGCTTGCGTGTAGACCCGAACGCGAAAATCTCCGCGCTGTCCGTCGGTGAACGCCAGCGGGTAGAAATTCTCAAGGCGCTCACGCGCGGCGCAAAGATATTAATTCTGGATGAACCCACCGCAGTGCTCACGCCGCAGGAAAGTGAAGATCTGTTTGCCACGCTCAAGCAGATGGTGGCGCAGGGCCTTTCCATCATCTTTATCAGCCACAAGTTGGATGAAGTGCTGCGCGTCAGCCAGCGCGTGATAGTGCTGCGCGGCGGCAAGCTGGTTGCGCAGGGCGATACCGCCAATCTCACCAAGCCGCAACTCGCGCAGTGGATGGTGGGGCGCGATGTGGCCATGCCGCTGCGCACGCCGCAGCTGCCGGGCGCTGCGCTGCTCGCGTTTGATGCGGTGAGCACGCGCGGCCACCCTGCCCTGCATGAGGTGAGCTTTACGCTGCACGCCGGTGAAATTCTGGCCATAGCCGGCGTGGCAGGCAACGGCCAAGCGAGTTTGGCGGATGTCGCCAGCGGCATGATTAAGCCCGCGCACGGCCACGTAGCCTTGCAAGGCAAAGCGCTGACCGTGCAGCCGCACGCCTGCGTTGCCGCGGGCATCGGACGTATTCCTGAAGACCGTGGCCACATCGGCGTGGTGGGCGATTTGACGGTGTGGGAAAACGCGATTGCAGAAGATCTCAATGCGTCGCGCTTCTCGCGCGCGGGCGTGCTCAAGCGTGGCGCAGCGCGCGCGCACGCGGCCACGCTTGCGCAACAGTTTGACGTGCGCATGCCGGGCGTGGACGCACCGATCCGCAAGCTCTCCGGTGGCAATATGCAAAAACTGATTCTCGGGCGCGTGCTCGCGCGCGCGCCGCAGGTGATCGTTGCCAATCAACCCACCTGGGGGCTGGACGTCGGTGCAGTCAGCTTTATTCAGGCGCAGTTGATCGCAGCCTGCGAGCGCGGCGCGGGCGTGCTGCTGATCTCTGAAGATCTGGATGAAGTCTTCGCCTTGGCCGACCGCATTGG
>JBOFGW010000060.1:0-2636 GCA_051649325.1 Burkholderiaceae bacterium
CGCGGCGGCGCATGCGGGGTTCAGCCACCGACTCTCAGTTCGAGGCGCGGCGCCAATCGCTAAACAGTTCCGCGTATAAATCGCACGCGTAGCCACTGAGCATCACCATGCCGGTTAGATGCTTCAAAGAATCAGCAAGGCTTCGGTGGTCTTCGTCGCTCATCTCGAATCGATAAGCGTGACCGCTGTTTTTGATTTTGCGCGTGGAATGGACATACGGCGGGTCAACATAATGCAGCGTGTCTGAGCCGTCGTGTGCCCGCATGACCTTCGTTGCTTCGCGATTCTCTATCACAACACCCCTAAGACGCTCGATCGTCAGTCGCAAAGCTTTTGGATAGTTCATCCAGTCGTGCGCGGGGGTTGTGCCGCTGCGATTGCTATTCGCGCGAAAGCCGCTTGATTGCCCGTTTACGCTGGCGCTGCCGAAGCCCATGAAACTACGCACCAAGGTTCGGCGCGCTTGCTCTATGACGCAGGACGAAGGCGTATAGCTCAGCACGAATTCTTCGCGCGCGAAGGGCGTCATTTTCACCGCAAGCGCAAGCGCATCGCCATGATCGCGCGCTACCTTGAACAGATTGACAATCTCACCGTCCAGTTCGTTGTAAATCTTGGCGTAGCTGCGCGGCTTTCTCAAGAGAACGCTGGCCCCGCCGCCGAATGGTTCGACGTACACGCGATGCGCAGGCATATGGCTGATAATCCACGGCGCGATCCGCCATTTGCCGCCGTGGTAACGCAGCGCAGGTCTTGTGGGCGCGTTGGGCGGCGGCAAATTTGTGCGGGATTTGTACCGTTCGTCTTCGATCAGACCGGCATCTGTGAGCGTTTCAGGCTGCATCGCGTTTTTTCCGGCGCAGCAACTCGTTGATTTCAAAGACTTTTGCCACCGGGGCCGCGGCGGCTTGCCGTTTTGTGATTCCCGTTGTCGTGGGTTCGAGCCCCATCAGCCACCCCAAAGAATTCAATGAGTTAGGTGCGTTATCCACAGGTTGGAAGTCGGCAAAGCGATC
Source organism: Burkholderiaceae bacterium (assembly GCA_051649325.1). Lineage (GTDB taxonomy): Bacteria > Pseudomonadota > Gammaproteobacteria > Burkholderiales > Burkholderiaceae_C > JBJOQV01. The sequence continues at coordinate 1,017 of JBOFGW010000060.1, forward strand.
GGTTTGTGCGAGATTTGTACCGAGCGCGGACGCGCCGGCGTAGCGGGCGAGATGGCTTTGCGCCATATGGGCGTAGACCAAGACCATTTCGTAGCTGCTCCAGCCGCCGAGATCCATCAGCTCGCGCAGCGGCGTGCCGTTGAGCACGTGCCAGGTCGCCCAGGTGTGGCGCCAGCCATGCCAGGTGAAGCCGGGACGGGTGCCGGCGCGGCGCAGGGCGGCGTACCATCCGTTGTTGCTGGCGCCGGAGCGGATCGGCTGGCCTTCGTAGGTGAAGACGTAGCGGCCGTGCTGTCCGCGCTGTTCGCGCAGCACGGCGAGTGCGTCTTCGTTGAGCGGGACGGCCAGATTGCGGCGCGCTTTGGTGTCTTGGGCGTGGACCCACGCGAGCGCGCGTGCGGTGTCGACGCGATCCCAGGTGAGCAGGCGGACGTTGGCTTCGCGCATGCCGGTCGCGAGCGCCATGCGCGCCATCTGGCGCAGATGTGGCGCGAGTTCGTCCAGCAGCGCGACCGCTTCGGTGGGGGTCAGCCAAACGGGCGGCGCGTCATCTTCTTTTAACTTCGCTACGTAAGGCACGGCCGCGAGCCATTGCATTTCGCGCGCGAAGTTGAGGACGCGCAGCAGGCTGGCCATGTAGCGGTTGATGGTGGCGGGTGCGGCCGGCCGGCCTTGGTGGCGCACGCCGGGCAGGCTGATGCGCAGCGCGTCGATAATCGATTTGATGAGGTCGGCGTCGATCGCGGCCAGGCGCTTGCCGCGCAAATGCGCGGTGAGATAGCGTAAGTGGTCTTTGCGGTGCTCGATGTCACGCAGATGTTGGTTGTCGGCCACCCAAGCGATCACGGCCTCATCCCAGGTGCGCTGGGGTTTTTCGCCGAGTCTTGTTTGCCGCCAGTGATCGGCGTGAGCCTTGGCGGCGTATTCCTGCGCCTGCGCGCGGTCTGTGGTGCCAGTGCTGCATCGAGCTGGCTTGACGCCGGCAGCGCCCCAATCGATCCACCAGATGCCTTTTTTGCCGCGTTGGTAGAGCCGCATCGTTCCCCCTTGATGGCTTGCGTGCGCAGCCAATTTACACAATCGGCTTCTATGAACAACCAGTCGCGGCCGACCCGATACGCAGGCAAGCCGCGGCGATGGACGCAGTCTGAAATGGTCTCTTCAGAGGTGCGCCAGCGCGCGGCTAGCTCGGATCGGGTGAGTTCAGCTACGATGTTCCGGTGCGCCAAGCGTGAGCAATTGTTTTTCTTCAACGGTTTCCAAAACCGTCTTGCCAGTGGGCAGCAGTATCTGCCCGAGGAAGGCGCCTTCAAACGTCAGGATGCCGCACTCAATCGCGGTCATCTGGCCCTTGATCCAATCGCGCAGGATTGAATAGACGGCGACGTTGGCTATCTGCATCGCTTTGCGTTCGTGCTCAATTTTTGAGCAGCGTGTGCGGTACGTGTATGGGTTGGCTTTGAGCCACGCAGCGGCGTAACCGCGCACGGACGCTTTGACGCTGACGTTACGCTCGCGATACTCAAACTGCACGAGTACGCTGCCTTCGGTGTCATCGTGCATGCTGCCAAATTTGGTGCAGCCGAAGCCGCGCAAAATCTTTTGCAAATCAACGAGGGC
>JBOFGW010000061.1:0-6319 GCA_051649325.1 Burkholderiaceae bacterium
CTCCCCTGCGCGCAGGGGAGGGAGTAATCCGTCGAATTCGCTGACGCGAATTACGAAAGGCTCGAATGGCTATCCCTGATCCCATCAAAGAAGGCGTGGCGCGCGGCGGGAAAGTGGCGGCCAGCCCCAAGAACCAGGCGGACATCACGTGCGACGTGGTGATCATCGGCACCGGCGCGGGCGGCGGCGTGAGCGCCGAGCTGCTCACCAAGGCCGGGCTGGATGTGGTGTTGATCGAAGAAGGCATGCTCAAAAGCAGCAGCGACTTCAAAATGCGCGAGGCCGATGCGTACCCGCAGCTGTACCAAGAATCTGCCGCGCGCAAGACTAAAGACAAGGCCATTAACATCTTGCAAGGCCGCGCAGTGGGCGGCTCCACCACGGTGAACTGGACGAGTTCGTTTCGCACCCCGCACGCCACGCAGGCGTATTGGCGTGAAAAATTCGGCTTGAGTGAGATGACGCCCGAAGCGCTCGGCCCCTTTTTCTCGCAGGCAGAAACACGGCTGGGCATTGGCGCATGGCTCACGCCGCCCAATGAAAATAATGATCTGCTCAAGCGCGGCGCGGCCAAGCTGGGCATTCCCGCGCCGGCAATTCTGCGCAACGTGCGCGGCTGCTGGAACTTGGGTTACTGCGGCATGGGCTGCCCCACCAACGCCAAACAGTCGATGCTGGTGACCACCCTGCCCTTTGCGCTGGACCGCGGCGCGCGCCTGTTCACGCGCTGCTCGGCGCAAAAATTTGAATTTGCCGGCAACCAAGTGCAAGCGCTGCTGGTGCAGCCGCTGGATGCGCCCGGCCTTGCGCCGGAAGGCAATGCGTTTCGCATCAAGGCCAAGCACTATGTGCTGGCCGGCGGCGCGATCAACTCGCCCGGCGTGCTGTTGCGCTCCGCCGCGCCTGATCCGCACAAAACACTGGGTGCGCGCACGTTCCTGCATCCGGTCGTGATTTCTTCCGCGCTGATGGAACAAAAAGTTGAAGGCTACGCCGGCGCGCCGCAAACGATTTACTCAGATCACTTTCTAGATTCGCTGCCCATCGACGGCGAAGGCCACGAAAAGCAGATGGGCTACAAGCTGGAAGCGCCACCGCTGCACCCGGTGCTGTTTGCCTCCACCGTGCACGGCTTTGGCCAGGTGCATGCTGACATCATGGCCGATTTTTCGCGCACGCATGCCCTGCTGGCGCTACTGCGCGATGGGTTTCATGCGGAATCTACTGGCGGCAAAGTTGAGCTGCGCAAAGATGGCTCGCCGGTGCTGGACTACCCGATTTCTGACTACGTGTGGGACGGTGCGCGCCGCGCGCTGCTGTCGATGGCGGAAATTCAATTTGCCGCCGGCGCGAAACGTGTGTATCCCGTGCATGAGCACTCTGCGGGTTATGCTACTTGGCAAGAGGCCAAGACTGCGATTACAAACTTGCCTATGAAGCCTTTGATCACCCGCGTTGTCAGCGCCCACGTGATGGGCGGCGCCGGCATGGCCGCAGAGGCCAACAAAGGTGTGACGCGGCCGGACGGCCGGCATTGGCAGATTGAAAACCTGTCTGTGTTTGATGGATCGCTGTTTCCCACCTCGATTGGCGCCAATCCGCAGCTGTCGATCTACGGCCTGACCACTAAGTTGGCCAGCCGTTTGGCCGCGCAGCTCTCTGGCAAACCCGCGCCAAGATTGGATGCATGAGCAACGCCGCAATCCAGCGCATCATTTTCATCATTCAGGTATTGGCCGCCGTCGCCATTGCCTGGGCACTGCACAAATACAAGGCGTTTGGCTGGCCAAGTGCGATTGCCATTGGCGTTGCCACAGGTTTTGTGGTGCATGCCGCCATTATCCTGATTGATTTTGTACTGGCCGGCATCGCTGCAAGCCCAACGCCGGCGCAGCATCGCATTGGCGTGTTTGGCGCGATTGGCTGCTACGTGGGCGAGCTATGGGCCTCTATCCGCACGTTTAGCTTTGCACAGCCGTGGCTGGCCAACCGCCGCATGGCCGGCCAGCGTATTGCGTACAGCACAGGTATACCGGTGCTCTTCTTGCACGGTTATTTTTGCAATCGTGCGCTGTGGCGGTCGCTCGCCAAGACGCTGGCTTCGCGCGGCCACGCTAGTTCAGCCATCAATCTTGAGCCGGTGTTTGGATCGATTGACGAGTACACCACCAGCATCGACCATGCCGTGCGCCGCCTGCAGTCACGCACCGGCGCGCCCAAGATCGCGCTGGTGTGCCACAGCATGGGCGGGCTGGCGGCGCGCGCCTACCTGCGCGCGCATGGCGATGGCGCAATTGCCAAAGTCATCACGCTGGGCACGCCGCATCAAGGCACGTTTCTGGCGCGCTTTGGGCACGGCAAAAATACGGCGCAGATGCGGCAAGTGAGCGCGTGGCGCGAAGACCTTGCCGCCAGTGAATCGCGCGAACGCCGCGCGCTGTTCACCGTCATGCTCACGCATCACGACAATATCGTCTCGCCGCAGGCAGTGCAGGTGCTGGAAGGCGCGCAGACGGTGGAGTTCAGCGGCATGGGCCATGTGGCGATGGTGTATGAAGCGCGGGTGCAGGCAGCGGTACTTCAAGTGCTGCAATCCAAATAGCTTTACGCAATATCCATGCGCTTTTTCAGGCATTTATACTTGGAAAAGCGCATGGATATTGCGTAGCTTGCTCTAAGAATTTCTCGAAACATCGCAAACCGTTCAGGCTGAGCCTGTCGAAGCCCCCTCTCACTTTTCAGTGAAACCAAACACTCATCGCAAATGCGTTTCGACAAGCTCAACGCGAACGGAGGTTTCAAGGAGTTCGCTATTTTCCCTGTGAATCCGGCGCGCCAGAACTGCTGCCAAGCGTTTCCAGCTGCAGCTGCAAAGCGCCACGCTTGCCTTCAAGCTGTTTGTTTTCACCGGCCAGAAATTCCACCAGCGGCTGCGTATGTGCGCCTTGCGGCAGCGGGCCAAACACAGGTGTGAGCCCCAGCGGCGCCAGTGTCATGCGCAGCCATTCCTGCCCCATGCGCTGCAGCGCGCCTTCGTAAGCTTTAAATTCCACGCCGTTACGCAGCCGCGTTTCAAGCTCGCCTTGATGCTTGGCGGTCAGGTCGAGCAGGCGGATGTCGTCGGCTAGCACCACAGTCTTGTTGCTCATCACCACATTGTCTTGCCGCGCCTGCACTTGGCGCAGCAGCCACTGATCTGCGCTTTCACGCACGCCTTGAAACTCCGCGGCCAGGCCGTCCACGATCAGCTCGTTGCCGCGCTGCGCCACGCGCAGCTTGGCCAGATCAAAGCCCAGCATCGCTTTGACCTGTTTGCGCAGCACGCCCACGTAATGATGCGTCTCGGTGCCGCCCATGACTTTTTCCTGCGTGCCCAGGCTTTCGGTTTTGAAGTCCGTCAGCACAGTATCGACTTCCAGCAGCGTGAGCTTGAGCACTGCCTGCACTTGCTGCACGCGCAGTTGCTGCGCCCCCAGCCGCTCAATTTCCATCTGCAACTGCGCGCGCTGCGCCAGCGCATTGGCAAGCTCTTTATCGTGCTTGCTGGTGGAGGCGACGAGTAACTTGGGCAAGGCCAGGCTCACAATCAGTGCGCCCAGTGCCGCGCCCACCGCGGCCAGCAGCACTGCCAGGCCTTTGACATCGACCAGAAAACTCACCGCGGCAAACAGCACTGCCGTGCCAATGCCCACCGCGATCAGTGCGCCGTAGGCAATGCGTTTGAGGGGAGCGAAAAATTTGAGTGGATTCAGAAGCAGGCGTGCCATAGATGCATTATCCACTGCGGCAAGCGTGTTTGACATGCAAAGACAACAGATTTTAAAAGTGAGTACGCAATATCCATGGGCATCTTCAGGCAAAAACGACTGAAAACCCGCATGAATATTGCGTGCAAGCCTACAGCCGCCTCCCACTGTAATTGAATACCCTGCGCCGTCGCATACGCCGCAGCAAATCGCTTAACCTACGGGCAAGCACATCACCACACTTTTGAAAGGCAATCCCTTGGCGACACCTAATTACTCCTTTGCAAAACGCCAGCGAGAGATTGCGAAAAAAGCCAAAAAAGAAGAAAAACTCAAGCGCAAGGCCGATGGCGCGGCCGACACCAGCGTGCCCGAAGAAGGCGCGGTGCCTGCAAACGACACCGTGCAGCCTGCGATTGAAAAAGACACGCCTTAATGCAGCACACCGCGGCATGAGCACAGTGCATGCCCAGCAAGAAGCGTAATACAGCGCCTAAGACAGCGCCCAAGCACCTGCGCGCCGCAGATTTGCGCGGCATCGCGCAGCTTGCCACGCAAGGCACCACCGGCGTAACGCGGATTGTGGAAGGCGTGCATCAATCGGTGCTGGGTACGCTGGGCATCGCGCCCGGCAATGCACCGGGCCAGACGCGCGGGCTCACCGGCCTGATTTACAAAAGCATCCGCGGCGTGACGCATCTTGCCGGCAAGAGCGTTGACACCGCTTTGGCTGCGCTTGAACCGGTGCTTGGCCAAGAACACAACTCCAGCGAAGAAACGCCGCAGCGTGCCGCGGTGCTGGCAGCGCTCAATGGCGTGCTGGGTGACCGCTTGGCCGCGGGCAACAGCCCGTTTGCCACGCCGATGAGCCTGCGTCACGACGGCGCGGCGCTGAACTGGCAGGCCATGCCGCATATTCCACCAGCGCGCGGCAAAGTGCTGCTGCTCATCCACGGGCTATGCATGAACGACTTGCAGTGGAATACGCAGCAAGGCGAGCAAGCCAGCAACCACGCAGATGTTCTCAGCGCCGCACTCGATGCCTCACCGGTTTATGTACGCTACAACACCGGCCTGCATATCTCTGAAAACGGCGCGCTGCTCGCGCAACAGCTCGAGCAGCTCGTTGCCCACTGGCCGGTGCCGGTGAAAGAAATCATTGTCGTTGCTCACAGCATGGGCGGCCTGGTAATCCGCAGCGCATGCCATGCCGCGCAGCACGAGAAGCTGCGCTGGCCGCGTGCACTCAGGAGCATTGTGTTTTTGGGCACACCGCATCACGGCGCGCCGCTGGAGCGCGCCGGCAATTGGGTGGATGTGCTGTTGGGCAGCACGCCTTACACAAAACCATTCACGCAACTTGCCAAGCTGCGCAGCGCCGGCATTACGGATTTGCGCTACGGCTACGTGCTTTCTGGAGATTGGCAGGACCACGACCGCTTTCGCCGCGAGCCCGACACGCGTACGCCCGTGCCGCTGCCAAAGAATGTGGCGTGCTACGCCGTGGCCGCGACTTTGGCCGGCAAGCGCGGCAAATTAGCAGATCGTTTGCTGGGCGATGGTTTGGTGCCGCTGCAAAGTGCACTGGGGCAGCATGATGATGCGCAGCGCAATCTGAGCTTCGCGCTAGAGGTGCAGTGGATCGCGTATCGCACGGGGCATTTGCAACTGCTCAGCAGCCCGGAGGTAGCGCGGCAAATGGTGGACTGGTTGCGGCAAGTAAAGATTTGAGAGTTTTAAGGCACTCTACGCAATATCCATGAGCCTTATCAGCCATTTTTGCTTGGAAAGGCGCATGGATATTGCGTAGTGCTTGATGGGAATATGTAGCGATGGGTTTTGCGCACTCGGTGCAGCCCCCTCCCTTGCAGGGCGCGCTGCGGCTGGTAGGCCGCAGCCGTTTGTCAGGCTCGCCGCATGCGGCTCGAAACCCCTGCCAAACCCCAAACCCTCTCCCGCAGGGGGAGAGGGAGTCAAGGTCGAAGGTAGAAAAACTCAAAACCTTAGAAATGCACCCCGCGCAGCATCTGCTGGAACGCCACCTGGTCGGCTGACAATTGCTTGGGCGCGTCACCCTTCACACCTTTGGCCGCTTCTGAATCGGGGAACATGCGGAAGCTGGTGTTCATCACAATCTGTGCGATCTTGGGCGCGAGTGCGTGCAGCACTTGGCCGGTGATGCCCAGACGCGTGGCGATGCGTACGGGTTTGTAGACGACGGCTTCTGCCACCAGATCGCCAGCCTGCTCGGGTGAGAGCGTGGGCACGTTGTTGTACATCTTGGTGGGCGCGATCATGGGCGTGCGCACCAGCGGCATATTGATCGTGGTGAAGGTCACGCCTTGGTCGGCAAACTCACTGGACGCGCAGCGCGTCCATGCATCCAGCGCGGCTTTTGATGCGACGTACGCTGAAAAGCGCGGCGCGTTGGTCAGCACACCAATCGAGCTGATGTTGACGATGTGGCCCTTCTTCTTGGCCACCATGCCCGGCAGCAGATTCATCGTGAGCTTCAAGCAGCCGAAGTAGTTGAGCTGCATGGTGCGCTCAAAATCATGAAAGCGGTCGTAGCT
>JBOFGW010000062.1:0-3367 GCA_051649325.1 Burkholderiaceae bacterium
CGTCTATGCACGCGATTTTGATCCGCGCAGTGGTGAGACGATTTACAAGCTCACCAACTTCAAACGCGGCGAGCCGGATGCAGCGCTGTTCAAAGTGCCCAGCGACTTTAAAGTGCGCGAGTCCAAAGCGTTTGGCTGGCAGATGCACCGGCCACCAGCAACGCCGCAGCCACCGGCGGAGAAGGGCTGAGTGTTCTAACTGCGCGGGTTTAAATCCAGCGGCTTGCAGGTGGTGTTGCCAATGGCCACCAGCACCGCCGCGCTGCCGGTAAGCGCAAACACGTCGGCACGCGACACGCACAGCGATTTGCCTACCGTCACGGTGCGGCCAATCGCCACCAGCTTCTCGCCCTTGGCCGGCGCGATGTTGTGAATCTCAAAGCTCGTGGTCGATGCAATCCAGCCCGCCGGCAGCTGCGCCGCCGCGGCGCTCACGCCCGCATAATCGGCCAGCACACCGACTATGCCGCCTTGCACCACCGCGCCGTCAAACGTCCACTGCGGCGCGACCGGCATCTCAATCACCGAAACGCCGTCCTTGGAAAACCCAACCACGTTCAAGCCCAGCGACTTTGAGGCTGGCATGCCCATGATCGCGCGTGCAAGATCGCTGCGGTAATCAGCATCCAGTAGCGGCAGAGAAAAATTCATGGCGGCCTCAATCATGCAAATTCAAGAGGTTTGAAAGTGCTTTACGCAATATCCATGCGTTTTTTCAAGCATTTTTGCCTCAAAAGGCGCATGGATATTGCGTAGAGGCACATTGAGAACTATTCCCTCCCGCTAGGCGGGAGGGTTAGGGAGGGTGCCCACCCTTGGGGAATCCGGTTCCGCCGGAATTCCGTTTTGACGCTGCGCGTTAAAACGGAATATCGTCATCCATCTCCGCCATGCTTGGCGCAGGCTTACCTGCGGGCTTGCCCGCGGGCCGCGCGGCGGGGCGGGACGATCCGCTTGAAAAGCCTTCATCATCGCCGCTGCTGCTGGGGCCGCCCATGCCTTCACGGCTGCCGAGCATTTGCATTTCGCTGGCAATGATGTCGGTCGCGTACTTTTCCACACCGTCTTTATCGGTGTACTTGCGAGTTTTCAAGCGGCCTTCCACATAGATCGAGCGGCCTTTCTTGAGGTATTCGCCCACAATCTCGGCCAAGCGGCCAAAGAAGGTGACGCGGTGCCATTCGGTTTCTTCCACCATCTCACCGGCTTTGTTTTTGTACTTGCTGGTGGTGGCGATGGATACGTTGGCAATCGCCGCGCCGTCTGGCGTGTAACGCACCTCGGGGTCGCGCCCCAGGTTGCCTACGAGGATGACTTTGTTGACGCTTGCCATGATGAATTCTCCTGAATATGGTCTGCCGGTGATGTGCCGCGCTTAATGCCAATGGCGGCCATGCCCCACGCCACCACCAGCCACAACCCCAATAATAGAGCCGCAAAGATAAACGCAGCGCCCGAACCCCAGGTTTTTACAATCACGCCGCCCAGCGCGCCGCCGGCAAAGAAGCCGAGCGATTGCAGCATGTTGTACACCCCCAGCGCCGCGCCGCGCGCGTTGGCCGGTGCCACGCGCGAGACGGCGGAGGGCAGGCAGGCTTCCAAAATGTTCAGCCCGCAGAAAAACACAAACAGCAGCGCCGCCAGCGCCCAGCTAGAGGCCGGCGCGGCCGTAAAACCAAACTGCACCAGCGTGACCAAGAGAATCGAGCCGAGCATGGCCTGCTTGAGCATGCCGCGCCGCTCCAGCGGAAACAGCACCGCGGCCATCACCACAAAACTGGCCAGCACCGTGGGCAGATAAATCATCCAGTGATCCGGCTTGGCCAACCCCGCGCTCACAAGCAAGCCCGGCAGCGCCACCCACATAGCAAATTGCGCGGCATGCAGTGCAAACACGCCAAAATCCAGCCGTAGCAGTTCCGTGATTTTGAGCACGTCTTTCAAACTGCCGCGCGGTGTGTCTTTGTGCGCCACCGGCGCGGGCGGCGTGATCCAGATCACCACCGGAATCGCAAGCGCAGCCAGCACCCCGGTGAGTGCAAACAAGCCGGACAAGCCGATGATGCTACCCAGCACCGGCGCGGCCACGAGTGACAGCGCAAACATCAGCCCGATAGTGGCGCCCACAATCGCCATGGCTTTAGTGCGCACTTCATCCCGCGTTTGATCGGCCAGCAGCGCGGTAACGGCGGCGGAAATCGCGCCTGCGCCTTGCAGCGCGCGGCCCAGCAGCAGCATGTGCACATCGGTGGCCGCTGCCGCAAGAAAGCTGCCGGCGGCAAACAGTGCGACGCCGAACACGATCACCTGCGTGCGGCCAAACCGGTCACTCGCCATGCCAAACGGAATCTGCAGCAGGCCTTGCGTCAGGCCAAAAATACCCATCGCCAGACCCACCAGCGCGGGATCGTCCCCGCCGGGGTATTTGGCCGCCTCCAGCGCAAACACCGGCAGCACCACAAACAGCCCAAACATGCGCAGCGCATACAGGCTGGCCAGCGAGGCGCTGGCGCGCCGCTCGGTGGCGGTCATGTGAGACGGATTCATGTCAGGAGGCTTGTTGGGGCGAGGTACTGCGTGCAGTGCGAACCTGAGATAATAGTCGGTTGCTCCAAAGATTGGCCTGAAACAATGGAATTCATCAAAGTACGCGGTGCCCGCACCCACAACCTGAAAAACATCAACCTGGACATCCCGCGCAACAAGCTGGTGGTGATCACCGGCTTGAGCGGTTCAGGCAAAAGCTCGCTGGCGTTTGACACGCTGTATGCGGAAGGGCAGCGCCGCTATGTGGAGAGCCTGAGTGCTTACGCGCGGCAGTTTTTGCAACTGATGGAAAAGCCGGATGTGGATTTGATCGAAGGCCTGTCGCCAGCAATTTCGATTGAACAAAAAGCCACCAGCCACAACCCGCGCTCCACCGTCGGCACCGTCACTGAGATTCATGATTACCTGCGCCTGCTGTACGCGCGCGTGGGTACGCCCTACTGCCCAGACCATCCCACGCACGCGCTGCAAGCGCAAAGCGTGAGCCAGATGGTGGACCACGTGCTTGCGCTGCCGGAAGACACCAAGGTCATGATCCTCGCGCCTGCGGTGGTGAACCGCAAGGGCGAGCATGCGGACTTGTTTGCGCAGTGGCAGGGCCAGGGGTTTGTGCGCTTTCGCATCCGCACCAACGAGGGCGAGGCCAAGACCTACGAAGTAGAAGACCTGCCCAAGCTGGACAAAAAGTTCAAGCACTCCATCGACATCGTGATCGACCGGCTCAAGGTGCGCGCAGATGCCAAGCAGCGTTTGGCCGAAAGCTTTGAAACCGCGCTGCGCCTGGCCGATGGCCGTGCCGTGCTCGCGGTTCTGGATGATG
>JBOFGW010000063.1:0-9369 GCA_051649325.1 Burkholderiaceae bacterium
CGCACGCTGGCAGTCGATACGCTCATGCCTGTGGCCGCCGGCCAGCCGCTCACCCTCATGACCAACCCGGCCACATTGCCAGAGGCGGCCGACAGCGTGCACGCCAGCCTTGCGCAAGCCGGCTATCAGGTCGAGCGCATTCGCGACAGCGCCGGCTTTGTGGCGCAGCGCGTGTTGGCCATGATTGTGGCGATTGGTTGCGAGATCGCGCAGCAGCGCATTGCCAGCCCTAAAGATGTGGATACTGCCGTGACGCTCGGCCTTTCGTATCCCAAAGGCCCGCTATCCTGGGGCGATGCGATTGGGCCGGAAACCGTGCGTATAGTGCTGGCCAACATGTTTGAGATCACCAAAGACCCGCGCTACCGCCCTTCTGCCTGGCTGTCGCGCCGCGCGCAGCTGGGTCTTTCACTGCTTGCCGAGGATTGAGTTTCACTCCATGACCGCACAGTTAAAAGTTGAGCACGTTGACGATGTGATCGTCATGACAATCAGCAATCCGCAAGCACGCAATGCACTCTCGCCAGAGGTTTACGCCGCCGCCATTGAGGTTCTCGATTCGGCCGGCAAAGACGTGGGCGCACTGGTGCTTACCGGTGAAGGCGCGCACTTTTGCGGCGGCGGCAATCTGAACCGCTTGCTCGCCAACCGCGAGAAGGATATTGCGGTCGCCGCAGAATCCGTCACCGCGCTGGGCAATTGGGTCGAAGCGCTGCGCACCTGCGAAAAGCCGGTGATCGCCGCAGTGGAAGGCGCCTGCGCCGGTGCAGGCTTTGCCCTTGCACTGGCCTGTGACATGGTGGTGGCCGCAAGCGACGCCAAATTTGTCATGGCCTATACCAAAGTGGGCCTTTCGCCCGATGGCGGCGCCACCTGGACACTGCCGCGCCGCCTGCCACCCGCCCTCGCCTTCGAGGCCGCCGCGTTTGCCACGCCACTCACCGCGCAGCAACTTGCGCAGCACGGCGTGGTGAACCGCGTGGTAGAACCCGGCCGTGCGCTGGAAGCGGCGATGGAGATTGCCCACCAGCTCGCCGCCGGGCCGCGTAGCGCGATCACACGCATCAAACAGTTGCTCGACAGCGCACCACAGCGCACGCTGGCAGAGCACTTGAAACTTGAACGCGAGCAATTTTTGCGCACGCTGTTTGAAGCCGATGCAAAAGAAGGTATTAGCGCGTTTCTTGAAAAGCGCGCACCCAACTTCAAAGGAAAAGCTTGAGCATGCTGCCCGTCAAAGATGCGGCGCGCCGCCGCGTGTACCTGATGCGCCATGGCAGCGTGACCTACTTTGATGAAGCGAGCGGCAAGATTGCAGATTCTGAGCAAGTGCCGCTCAACGCGCAAGGACGCGACCAGGCTAGCGCCGCTGGTTATGCGTTTAAAAAAGCCGGCATCCGCTTTGACCGCGTGATTGTCAGCGGCCTGCGTCGCACGGTAGAAACTGCACAGCGCGTGCTGGCGCAGACTGGCCAGCAGATTGACTTGCAGCAGATTGAAGCGCTGCAAGAGATCCGCGGCGGCAAACTTTCCAGCATTCCCGCGCATGAGTTGCGCGACGCGTTTCTAGGCGCCATCGATGGCCTGCCGCAAGAATCCATGCGCTTTCTGGGCGGCGAAAGCGTGGGCGAACTGCTTGACCGCGTGCTGCCGCAGATCGATAAGCTGCGCGCCGATCCACACTGGGACACGGTGCTGCTGGTGCTGCACGGCGGCGTGAACCGCGCGATTCTGAGTTACCTGGCCACCGGGCAGCGCATGTTTATCGGCGGCCTTGCGCAAGCGCCGGCGTGCATCAACGCGCTGGACGTAGGCGATGCGCGGCATGACGTGGTGGTGCGCATGATCAACCACGCACCCACGAGCCCGCTGCACACGCATACGCGCAAGACCACGATGGAGCAGCTCTACGAGCAGTTTGTGAAGGTACAAGCGCTGCTTTCAAGTAGGCAAAAATAGTGCTCTACGCAATATCCATAAGGGTTTTGGAGAATTTTTGCCTCAAAAGGCGCATGGATATTGCGTAGAAGTGCTTTGTGTAGAGCGGCGTAAGTCCAATTCCCTCCCCTTCAAGGGGAGGGTTAGGGCGGGGATGGGTTTTGATTGAAGCGCCAGTGATAAAACCCATCCCCCTCCCAACCTCCCCCTTGAAAGGGGAGGAGTTTGACACAAGAACTTACGCAGTCATAAGTAGATTTGAGGAGACAGGTTGTGGCAACCGCAGATGAACAGTTTTCCGGCACGCGTGCTGTAGCCGAGAATCAAAAGCTCGATACCGCTGCGCTGCAAACGTGGTTAAGCAGCCATGTCGCGGGCTTTGCCGGCCCGCTCACGATCGAGCAGTTCAAAGGCGGCCAGAGCAACCCCACCTTCAAGCTCATCACGCCCACGCAAACGTATGTGATGCGCTGCAAGCCCGGCCCCGCCGCCAAGCTGCTGCCCAGCGCGCATGCGATTGAGCGTGAATATGCGGTGATGCACGCGCTGCGCGACACGGATGTACCAGTGGCAAAGATGTTTGCGCTGTGCGAGGACGAAAGCGTGATTAGCCGCGCGTTCTTCATCATGGAATTTGTCGCCGGCCGCGTGTTTTGGGACCAATCGATTCCCGGTGTTTCGCTGGAGGAGCGGCGCAAGATTTATTTGGAGATGAACCGCGTCATCGCCGCGCTACACTCGGTGGACTACAAAGCCGTAGGCCTTGCAGAGTTTGGCAAACCCGGCAACTACTTCGAGCGGCAGATCGGCCGCTGGACCAAGCAATACAAAGCCAGCGAGACAGAAACCATTGAAGCGATGGACCGCCTGATCGAGTGGCTGCCGCAGCACATTCCCGCCGGTGAAGACACCGCGATTGTGCACGGCGACTTTCGCCTAGACAACATCATCTTCCACCCCACGGAGCCGCGTGCGCTGGCGGTGCTGGACTGGGAGCTATCCACACTCGGCCATCCGCTGGCAGATTTTTCTTATCACCTGATGAGCTGGCATATTCCGCCGGGTCAGTTTCGCGGCATTGGCGGGCTGGATTTGAAGGCGCTGAATATTCCCAGCCTGGATGAGTATGCGCAGCGCTATTGCCAAGCGACCGGCCGCGCGCCAATAGCGCCGCAAGACATGCGCTTTTACATGGCCTACAACATGTTTCGCCTGGCCGGGATTTTGCAAGGCATTATGAAGCGTGTGGTCGATGGCACAGCCTCATCCGCGCAAGCCGTGGCCGCTGGCAAATCTGCCCGGCCGCTGGCGGAGATGGGTTGGAAGTACGCACAAAGCGCCTAACTATGCGGCACGCGTCTGAAGCTGATCTAAAGCCAATCGTAGCTCTGCTCGCGCAGCTGCGCGCGCTGCCCGGCATCACCGAAAAGAAGCCGGGGATTTTCTACCGAAAGTCCGCCGCGTTTCTGCACTTTCATGAAGACAGCGGCAAACTGTTTGCCGACATCAAACAAGACGGTGAATTTGTACGTTATGAGATTGGCGCGAGTGCGTCGCAAGCCAAGCTGCTCAAGCTCGCGCAGTTGCTGCTGAAAGCCTAAGGCCGCGCTGTTAAGGCCTCTTCGCAGCGCCTTCCGTATCAGGCGGCGGCTCCTCTTTTTTGTCTTTCTCGCCCACCTTGCCAATCGGCACGTTCACACTGCCACCCACGCCGACATTGCCTGCGCGGCCACCGGCGCCTACGCCCACCGTGGCGCTGCCGTCACTGCCCACGCCAATGCCCACACCCAGGTTGGAGCCGCCGATGCCAAAGCCCACATTCACGCCCGCGCAGCCGCTGAGCATCAGCGCTGCTGCAATCATCGTCCAAATACGCATGCGTGCCTCCGTCTGGCGCCAAAAAGGTGTGCCAATCGCACAAATAATAGGCGCAGCCCCGCCCCGATGGGAACCATTTTGGAAATTGTCACAATTTAGTGATGCACGTATCCACAAACGTGCGCCGCCAGTGCGGTTACATTCGTGGCTTGCAGTTCTTGTTTTTGCACAATTCCACTCCTCATGCCAAAAAACCTACGCCCTCGCCCGCCCTTTGCCCTGTCTGTCATTGCTGGTCTACTGTTTGCAGCGCCCACCTTTGCCCAAACGCCTGCACCTGCGCCCGCGCCGCCACCCGCGGAAGCGCCCGCACCAGCATCTGCTCCTCCAGCACAAACGCCGCCTGCCAAACCGGACGCCGAGCCCGCGCGCGTGCTGCCCGGCGTAGAAGTGCGCGGGCAGCGCAACGCCACGGAAGACCGCCGCAATTCCAGCGCGGCCAAAATCGTGATCGACCGCGAGACCATCGAGCAATACGGCGACAGCAATCTGGGCGAGGTGCTGCGCCGCATGCCGGGTGTGACCACGGGCGGGCGGCCAGGGCGCGGCGGCGATATTCGTATGCGCGGCATGGGCGGCGGCTTCACACAGATTCTGATTGATGGCGAGCGCATTCCACCAGGTTTTTCTGTAGATCAAATTACGCCCGAGCAAGTGGAGCGCATTGAGATCATTCGCGCGCCCACTGCAGAAACTGGCACGCGCGCAATCGCCGGTACGATCAATATCATTCTGCGTGAGCCACTGCGCAAGCTCAACGATGAAATCCGCGCTGGCGTCACCGAAGAGCGCGGCCGCTATTCGCCGAATCTGAATTGGAATCACAACGGGCTGCTCGGCCCCACCGGCACGTACACGTTCAACGCCAGCTACAACCGCACCGATCAACTGACCGATACGCGCACGCACACCACGTACACAGACCTGCTCAGTGGCGCAACCACCTTGCTGCAAGACGGCCTGAGCCAGCAGCACGATGTGCGCAACAACCTGTTTGCCAGCGCGCGCATGCAGTGGCGGCTTGGGCAAGGCGAGAGTTTCAGCTTGCAGCCGTTCATCGTCTCAAACCGCAATCGCAGCGAAAGTACCGGCACGCTGAATCAAACCATCAGCATCGCGCAGCCGCTGCCCTACGCCACGCGCGGCAGCGAGTCTGAGACTGATTTCACCTTAGGCCGCATGAATGCGCAGTGGATGACGCGCCTGTCTGAAAAAGCACGGCTTGAGCTGCGTGCCGGTGGCGGACGATTTGCACTGGATCAACAATCCGCGACCCAGCAGTTTGACACTGCCGGTGCGCGCACTCTCGTCCAAACTACAGTTGCCGATGTCACCGATACGCGCTGGAACACCTCCGGCAAGCTCACCTACGACCTGGATGGTGTACACACCATCACTGCCGGCGCAGAACTGGAAGGCTCGCGCCGAAAGGAGAACACGAATACCCTCATCAACGGTGTGCAATCGCTGGCAGACTTTAGCGACCTGAACGTCACCACGCGCCGCAGCGCTGTGTATGTGCAAGACGAGTGGGACCCTGTGCCCAACTGGTCGGCCAATGTAGGGCTACGCTGGGAAGCGCTGGAAACGCGCAGCGATGTGCTGGGCCAGCCCGTACGCAACAAGAGCAGCGTTGTTTCGCCACTGGCGCACGCGGTGTGGCGCTTTAACCCCGCCAGCCTTGACCAGCTGCGCCTGAGCCTGACGCAAAGTTACCGCGCGCCGGATACGCAGCAACTGGTGGCAAGGCCGATTCTGAACACGCAGTTCCCCGCGCCAGGCGGTAACACTGCCACGAGCCCAGACCGCGCCGGCAACGCCGTGCTCAAGCCCGAGACTGCGCATGGCATTGATCTGGCCTTTGAGCGCTACCTCAAATCCGGCGGCATCATTGCCGTAAATGTGTTCGCACGGCAGATCAATGACCTCATCCGCAACGTCACCACACTTGAAACCGTGCCTTGGGCCACTGTGCCACGCTGGGTGAGCCGGCCGCAGAACCTGGGCGATGCGCTCACCAAAGGCGTTGAGTTCGATGCGAAATTTCAACTCAGCGAGTTGATGGACGATGTGCCGCCGGTGAATCTGCGCTTTAACCTCAGCCTGTACGACTCCAATGTAGAAAGCGTGCCCGGCCCCAACAACCGTATCGATCAACAGCCACGCGCTACCGGCAATTTTGGTGCGGACTATCGTTTTAAAGGCACGCCGTTCACGCTGGGTGGCAATATTTCCTACACGCCGCAATATCCCACGCAGCTCACGGAGTTGCAGAGCCAATCCGTTGGTGCCAAGCGCGTACTCGAAGCGTTTTTGCTGTGGACGGCCAACCCCAACACGCGCGTGCGCTTCACACTGGCCAATATCGCGCCGCGCGACAGCGAAAGTTCGAGCACGATCATTGACGGCAACACGCGGCAAACAACGGACAGTTTCGGCCGCACTGATATGTCGGCCAGCGTGCGGCTAGAGATGAAGCTGTAGCCAAAGTTGTCATTGCGAGCACAGCGAAGCAATCTGTTTGAGCGAAGTGTTCATCGTGCACGGAGATTGCTTCGCTGCGCTCGCAATGACGGCCAATAAAAAGGAGTTTACGCAATATCCATGAGCTTTTTGAGGCGAAAATGCTCCAAAAAGCGCATGGATATTGCGTAGAGCAGTTCAAAACCTCCTTTTCAAGCTACGCCGGCAGCGGCAACCCCACATAGTTTTCCGCCAGCGCCGCCGCCGCAGTAGGTGAACTCATCAGATACTCAAACTCCGCGCGCTGAATCTTCCGGCCGAAGTCATCTGATTCAGGAAACGTGTGCAGCAGCGAGGTCATCCACCACGAGAAGCGCTCTACTTTCCATACACGCGCGAGGCATTGCTCAGAATACGCGTCAATTCCTGCGCTGCTTTTCTCCACATACCACTGCGTGAGTGCGCGCGCGAGAATGCCCACATCTGCTGCAGCCAGATTCAGGCCCTTGGCGCCGGTGGGCGGCACAATATGCGCGGCGTCGCCGGCCAGAAACAGGCGGCCAAAGCGCATGGGTTCGGCCACAAAACTGCGCAGCGGTGCAATGCTCTTTTCAATCGATGGACCAGTCACGAGCGATGCGGCTGTTTGCGGGTCCAGCCGCGCGCGCAGTTCATTCCAAAACGCTTCGTCAGACCAGTTCTCCACCTTGTCGCTCAGCGCGCATTGCACGTAGTAGCGCGACAGCGTTTTAGAGCGCATGCTGCACAGCGCGAAGCCGCGCGCATGGTGAGCATAGATCAGTTCATCAGCCACCGGCGGCGTGCGCGAGAGCACACCCAGCCAGCCGAACGGATACACACGTTCATACGTTTTGATCAACGCTGCGGGCACGCTGGCGCGACACACACCATGAAATCCATCGCAGCCGGCGATGTAGTCGCAGGCAATCTCATGCTGCTCGCCATCTTTGACGTAGCGCACGCAAGGCTTATCGCCATCAAAGCCATGCACGCTGACCTGCTGCGCTTCATAAATCGTAGGAAGACCCGCAGCTTGACGCGCCGCCATCAAATCACGCGTGACTTCGGTCTGACCATACACGGTGACATGCCGCCCGCCGGTGAGTATTGCAAGGTCGATGCGAAAACGCGTGCCGTCAAAGCTCAGATCAAAGCCATGATGCGGCAATCCTTCCGCATGCAAGCGCTGCGCCACGCCGGCCTGTTCAAGCAGCGTTGTCGTGACCTGCTCAAGCACACCCGCGCGGATGCGCGAGAGCACATAGTCCGCACTGCGCTGCTCCACAATCACCGCGTCAATGCCGGACTTGGCGAGTAGCGCACCGAGCAGCAAGCCCGCAGGCCCCGCGCCGACAATTGCCACTTGCGTACGCGTAGTGCTCAAGTTTCTTATCTCCCTAGAACTCTTCTGAGTACAGTAACTCGCCCGATGGTACGCCGCACAAAAGTTTTAGCAAGTTCGGAATACCGAATACGCTTATCTGGCGGGCGTTTCCAGCCGTTTTTGCTCCAAAACCCGCATGGATACTGCGTTCTCTATTGAGTATGCTGACACGATGAATACCATCCATGTCCGCGGCTACCAGCCGGATGATTGGCAGCGCCTGTGCGAGATCCATGACGCATCGCGCCTGGACGAGCTGCGCCATTCCGCTGGGCTGGCCGCATTTCTCACTCTTGAACAGACTGCCCAGAATGAAGGGCTTTTTGATGCGTGCCTAGATGTAGCAGAGGTCGCCGGTGTCGTTCAAGGCTTTGTTGCCTACTCGGACGACGAACTCACCTGGCTCTACGTGTCGCCCGCCGCCTATCGCCAAGGGGTGGGCCGCGCGCTTCTGCGCCACGCCATTGATCGCGCTGGGGATGTGCTGAACACTGAAGTGCTGGAAGGCAATGCGCCCGCGCTGCAGCTTTACCTTGCAGAGGGCTTCACCCTCGTTGAGCGCGTCGAAGGCCGGCTCGCCGGCAATGAAACCTTTGCCGCCACTGGTTTTGTACTGCAGAGAAAGCGCACGGCTTGACGCAATATTCATCAGCCTTTTGAGGCAAAACTGGCCCAAAAGGCGCATCAGTATTGCGTACAGCGCTTTATATTTACTTTGATCTAGCGCAAAAGCGGCTGCACTAGCCGTGGCGCAACAGCGCATTCGCGTTTACCGTACAAGGGAGAATTCCTCTGCTGGGAGTACATCATGTCACGCAAGTTTGCTCTGCGCATGCTGCTTGGTGCGGCGCTTATTTCTGCACATGCCGCGGCCAGCGCGCAGGCGATGGGTAACGCAGCGCGCGGTCAGCTGCTGTACACCACGCACTGCATTGAATGCCATACGAGCCAGGTGCATTGGCGCGAGAAGCGGCTTGCCACCAACTGGGCCACGCTGCAGGCGCAGGTGCTGCGCTGGCAGGCCAATGCGGCCTTGAACTGGAGCCAAGGCGAGATTGAAGATGTGTCGCGCTACTTGAACGACAAGTACTACAAGTTCTCAATCCCAGTAAGAGCAGTGCCCGCTGACAAACCGCGATCAATACAGCTTGCGCATGCATTGCGGCGCTAAAAGCTTTGCGTCACGCGCCTGAGTACCACACGCCCTGGACAATCCCAACGATGTTGCGATTGTCGAAAAATGTCACAATTTGCCGCGGAGCTATTTGGCGCGTACGCAATCAAACCTCCATGCACCGCCAAAAGTAGCCCCTCTGGCAACAAATCGAGCTAAACCGCCTCGTTATCTTGGGTTTGCACGCCACGTTGTCGACGTTTCGTCAAGCGGCACGCTACTTGCCAGCATCATGCCAGTGACGAAACGAGTCGCTTAATGGGCATACGCCCCAAGGAGGTTCCAATGAAACGTTCCCTTGTCAGCATAGCGTTGCTCGCCTGCGCAGTTCATAGCGCTGCCCAAGCACCGGCACCCAGCGCAGAAGATCAAGCCAAACCTGTGCGATGGTTTGTGGACTGCACTGGTAACCGGCCTACCACGCTCACCGTGAGCGTGACCAAGGCAGGTGACTATCAAATTCCAGCTGAACTTGTGTTTCTGCGCTGCCTGGACGGTAAGCCTGCTTAAC
>JBOFGW010000064.1:0-4356 GCA_051649325.1 Burkholderiaceae bacterium
TGGACTTTATACCGCACGTGAAAAGCCGGCCTGTGATTCAAAAAGATGCTACTGAAGACCGCAGTGTTGGTGCGATTTATTAGACCTCCGTTCGCGTTGAGCCCTTCGGCAAGCTCAGGACGGGCTTGTCGAAACGCATTCGAGGTAAACCGCTGATTTGATTGGTAGCAAGAGGGCTTCGACAGGCTCAGCCCGAACGGATCGGAGTTTAGTGAAGCTCCCAAGTGTGCTCTACGCAATATCCATGCACCTTTTCAGGCAAAAATGCCTGAAAATCCGCATGGATATTGCGTATATGCCTCAAAAAGCACAAAAAAGCCCGCATCGTGCGGGCTTTTGAGCAAAGCGAAAACGGGTTAGGTCGAGAAGCTCGATCCGCAACCACAGGTGGTGGTGGCGTTGGGGTTCTTGATCACAAACTGGCTGCCTTCGATATCGTCTTTGTAGTCGATCTCGGCGCCCACCAGATATTGATAGCTCATGGCGTCGATCAGCAAGGTGACGCCGTTCTTGTCCATCGATGTGTCGTCTTCATTGACGGTTTCATCAAACGTAAAGCCGTACTGAAAGCCGGAGCAGCCGCCGCCCTGCACGAATACGCGCAGTTTCAAATCGGGGTTGCCTTCTTCCTCGATCAGGCTTTTGACTTTGCTGGCCGCAGAATCCGTAAAGACAAACGGTGCGGGCATCACTTCAGGTGTAAGTTCAACGGGTGCGTTCATGTGCATGACTCCTCAACAGCTTTAGTTTGCGGGCGAATCGCAGCTTTTGCAAGCCGCAAGCCCCTATAGGCCCAATGGGTACTGGTTTTTTTCGCTCCTCCCCCTTCAAGGGGGAGGTTGGGAGGGGGATGGGTTTTGCCTAGGTGGCTTTTTGAATCGACCCCAACCCCACCCTAGCCCTCCCCTTGAAGGGGAGGGGATTGAGAGAACTATTACTTGTCGTTAGCAGCGAGTTTGAGTACCGGTGTTTCAGGCGCTGCAGCAGACG
This sequence comes from Burkholderiaceae bacterium, assembly GCA_051649325.1. GTDB lineage: Bacteria > Pseudomonadota > Gammaproteobacteria > Burkholderiales > Burkholderiaceae_C > JBJOQV01. The sequence goes on from JBOFGW010000064.1 coordinate 991, forward strand.
ATGCATTGGCATGCATCAGCCGGCCATCGACCACGGCGCCTTGATGCATTTCCAGCGCGTGATAGAACACGTCGCCGGTGATGCGGGCTTTGGGCTGCAGCTCGATAAGTTCAGTCACATGCACGGTGCCGGCAATGCTGCCGTTCACCACGATGTGCGCTGCATGCACCTCACCTTCCACGCGCGCCTGCTCCGAGATCACCAGCATCGATGAGCCGCCGTCTGCCGCCCGCACATCGCCGCGCACCATGCCGTCGATACGCATGCCGCCTTTGAAGGTGACGTTGCCTTCAATCACCATGCCGATGCCTACGAGGCTTTCAATTGAACGCTGCTTGGACTCTTTTTTGCCGAACATAATGAACCTCTCTCACGCGTTGAGTCTGGCTTTGAGACTGTGCGTTGCTGCCGTAACCCAATACTTTATAGCGGACTTTATTCACCCAGTGTGACGGATTGTTGCGCGCGTGTGGTGCCTTGCTGCACAACCCGCGCTTGCACCGACTTTACTACCGTTCCCTCAGGCAAAACCACTGATCCTTCGAGGCGCTGAAAGCGGCGGAAGTTCACGCCCCACTGCGCCGTTGCCGTTTTGGCATCGCTCGCGCGGTCGGGGAACATCAGCGTTGTCGGTTTGCCATTTTGCGTGGCGCTCACCACCAGTTGCAGCTGGCCTTGAAAGTCGCGGTCGGGCCGGCCGCCCTGCATCACCAGCAGTTTGTAGCGCAGCGTGCCGGTGGCGCCATCGGGCTGCGCGCTCAGGCTGCGAATGGCGACCGTGCCGGGCTCTGCGCTGGCTGGCATCAGACGCTCAAAAAAGCCCATGTCTTCTTTGAGCTTGGTGTTCTCCGCCTCAAGCGATTTGACTTGCTTGGCCAGTTGCTGCTGCGCACTTTTTTCAATCGACAGCTTGCTCTCCGCCTCATTGGCCAGCTTGGTGAGCTGGTCTTTTTCAGACGTAAGCTCGGCAATCTGTTCGCGCATTTTGGCCAGCTCAACCTGGATCTCGTCCTTGTTAAAGCCGGCAAAGCGGCGGCCATAGTCGTAGGTGTACATTGCGACCGCTGCGCCCAGCCCAACAATCACTACACCAGCCAGCGCCTTCATCGGCCAGGGGACGTGGGTTTTGACCGTCAGCTTTGGTGCGCTGACGGTCATGCGGCGAACGCGGTACTTCCACTTCATGCCGAGCTTGCCGCGCAAGCGGCCGATTGCCCCTTCTCCCGTTTACGGGAGAAGGCGGGGGAGTGAAGCGCGGGTTTCGTGCGGCACGCCGCACGCGCGCTGAACGGCATTGGCCTACTAGCCAATGCCTGCGAGGCACCTAACCTTTTAGCTACTTCCAACATCACGGCAACACCGGCACGTGCGTCAGCCCCGCAGATTCAGGCAGGCCAAACATCAGGTTCATGCACTGAATCGCCTGGCCGGCAGCGCCTTTGACTAGGTTGTCTTGCACCACCAACGCAACGACGGTATCCGGCGTGGGCCGGTGTAGCCCGATCCGCAGCACGTTGCTGGCGCGGGTGGAGCGGGTGTCGGGCATGCTGCCCCAGGGCATCACATCCACAAACGGCTCGCCTTTGTACGCGTCTTCAAACAGGGCTTGCAGGGCCTCGTTGGAGATATCTTTGGTCAGCCGCGCGTACAGCGTGGAATGCATGCCGCGGATCATCGGCACCAGATGCGGCGCGAAAATCATGCCGACTTTGTCTTTGCTAAAGCGCTGCAACTGCGCCACCGTTTCCGGGTGGTGGCGGTGGCCGGCCATGTTGTAGGCCTTGAAATTGTCGCCTGCTTCAGACAGCAGCAGCCCAAGCTCAGCTTTGCGGCCCGCGCCAGACACGCCGCTGACGCAGTTGGCAATCAAATGCCCTGCATCCACCACGCCGGCTTTGAGCAGCGGCACAAAGCCAAGCTGCATGGTGGTGGGATAGCAGCCGGGGTTGCCGACGATGCGCGCGGTTTTGATCGCTTCGCGGTTCAGCTCAGGCAGGCCGTAGGCGGCGGTTTTGAGCAGATCGAGGCAGGTGTGCGGAATTTTGTACCACTTCTCAAACTCGGCCACGTCTTGCAGGCGAAAATCTGCCGCCAGATCAATAATCTTTACGCCTGCGGCGGTGAGTTTGGGCGCATCGGCCATGGCCACGCCATGCGGGGTGGCGTAAAACACCACGTCGCACTTGGTCAGATCAGCCGTGGCGGTATCTTCAAACGCAAGATTCACGCGGCCGCGCAGGCTGGGGTACATCTCGGCCACCGGCATGCCGGCTTCTTTGCGTGAGGTGATGCTGGTGAGCTGCGCGTGCGGGTGCGTGGCGAGCATGCGCAGCAGCTCAACGCCTGTGTACCCCGTTCCTCCAACAATACCGATCTTGATCATGATGCCCAGTGTTTTCGAGTAAGACGCGCAATCCGTGCGCGCGGTTCCCTAGTGCATGTTTTCGTGCGTTGACCGCAACAGCTGAGAGGCAAAAAGCAAAAGGCCGCTGGGAACGCCAACGGCCTTTGCGTGCAACCAATAAAACAGCCGTTTAGCGCTTGCTGAACTGCTTGCGGCGGCGTGCGCCACGCAGACCAACTTTTTTACGCTCGACTTCACGCGCGTCACGCGTCACCAGACCGGCTTTTTTCAGCGGCGGCTTGAGCGTTTCGTCGTAGTCGATCAGCGCACGGGTGATGCCGTGACGCACTGCACCGGCTTGGCCGGATTCACCGCCACCGTGCACGTTGACCATGATGTCAAACGTTTCGATGTGGTTGGTCAGGTTCAGCGGCTGGCGCACGATCATGCGGCCAGTCTCGCGGGCAAAGTATTCGTCTACCGGCTTGCCGTTGACGACGATGGCGCCCTTGCCTTTTTTGAGGAACACGCGGGCCACTGCGTCTTTGCGGCGGCCGGTGCCGTAGTTGTATTCACCGATCATTTTCGCTCTGCTCCTTAGATTTCCAGAGGCTTGGGTTGCTGCGCAGCGTGCGGATGATCCGCCTGTGCGTAGACCTTGAGCTTCTTGATCATTGCGTAACCCAGCGGGCCTTTGGGCAGCATGCCCTTGACGGCTTTTTCAAGCGCGCGACCGGGGTGTTTCTGCTGCATCTTGCCGAAGGTGGTTTCGTAGATGCCGCCGGGGTAGCCGGAGTGGCTGTAATACTTCTTGTCCATTTCTTTATTGCCGGTCACGCGCAGCTTGGCGGCGTTGACCACAACAATAAAGTCGCCCGTATCCACGTGCGGGGTAAAAATGGGCTTATGTTTGCCGCGCAGACGGCGTGCGACTTCGCTGGCCACACGTCCGAGTACTTTGTCTGTCGCGTCAATCACAAACCAGTCGTGCTGCACCTCAAGGGGCTTGGCAACAAAGGTTT
>JBOFGW010000065.1:0-1666 GCA_051649325.1 Burkholderiaceae bacterium
GCCGGTGGACAAATAGGTGGTAACCGCTGCGGGCTTGGCGACACGTTTCATCGTGCCGCGCATTAGAAACCTGGCGCCAAGGCGCCAGGTCAAGCGTCAGGGGGCGGCGGCTCTAGTCTTACTGTGTTAGTAAAATCAAGGCATTATGCGTACTTCTTCAAGCAAAAGGTGAGCCTTGATGGAAGAGGTGCAGGAGTTTGAGCGCTACCTGGCGCATATTGGACAAGCGTTGGGTCATGCGGATCGGCAGGCCGGTCTGCACGGCTATTGCACGGGGCTGATGTCACCGCTCAAACGCAAGAGCGTGGAGCCGATGGCGGCGCATCTGGCGCCGATGGGCACGCGATCGCGCCACCAGTCGTTGCATCACTTCGTGGCCGACTCCGCGTGGTCCGATGAGCAGATGCTGCTGCGCGTGGCGCAATGGGTGGTGCCGGCCATGGACTTCGGCGACGGCGGCTGGTGGATCGTGGATGACACGGGATTTCCCAAGCAAGGCAAGCACTCGGTAGGCGTGGCGCGGCAGTACTGCGGCATGCTGGGCAAACAGGACAATTGCCAGGTGGCGGTGAGCGTTTCACTGGCTTGCCAAACGGGCAGTCTGCCCGTGGCGTGGCAGTTGTACTTGCCCGAGGAATGGGCCGAGGATCTGCCGCGGCGAGACAAGGCGGGGGTTCCTGCGCAGTTGGAATTCACCACCAAGCCGGCGATCGCGCTGGCTCAGATCGAGCGGCTGATGGAGCAAGGCGCACCCAAGCATTGCGTGCTGGCCGATGCAGGGTACGGCGTTGACACGGCATTTCGAGAGCGGCTGAGCGAATTGGGGTTGGCCTATGTCGTTGGCGTGACGGGCGCAGTGACGGTGTGGCCGCCTGGCCATGAGCCGTTGGCGCCGCTGCCGTACAGTGGTCGCGGCGCCGTACCCACCAGGCAGCGGCTGGGCGATGCCAAAGAGCAGCGGCCGCTGTCGGTCAAGGAGCTGGCGTTCGAGTTGGCGCCTTCGCAATGGCGGGCAGTCGAGTGGCGCGAGGGCACCAATTTCACGCTGCGCTCGCGCTTTGCCCGGGTCCGGGTGCGCGCCGCACACCGTGCCCATCGGCGCACACAGCAACGACCTGAGCAATGGCTTGTCATCGAGTGGCCACAAGGACACAAGGAGCCGATGAAGTACTGGCTGTCCACGTTGGCGCGGGACGTGCCGCTGCGGCGCATGGTCTTGGAGGCCAAGATGCGCTGGCGCATTGAGCGCGACTACCAAGACCTCAAGCAGGAGCTGGGGCTTGGGCACTACGAAGGCAGAGGCTGGAGAGGGTTTCATCACCATGCCAGCCTGAGCATTGCCGCTTACGGCTTTTTGATGACGCAACAGCTTGGACACCCCGACAGTGTCGGTAAAAAAAACTCCACTCAACGCGAAAAACCTGCCCTACCCACGCATTACAAGCCTCGCGGCAGCCCAGCGCACGCAGCGCCACGTCCCATCGTCCATCACGACTTTGCGGCTGCGTATCGCCGCAGCCTTGCTCAGGGCGCTGCCTCGCTGCCCGTGCTGCCTACGCGTAAACGCAAGGCTTCGCTTTTGACACAGTAAGACTAGTGGACTGTAACGTTTAAATAGGAAGTATCATCGTGCCCGCGGAGGGCGCGATGGAACTGACCGAGACCG
>JBOFGW010000066.1:0-5364 GCA_051649325.1 Burkholderiaceae bacterium
CTCCGTAGTGCAATCCTTTACCAAAGCCAGCGCATCGAATACGCAGTCCATTCTTCATACCTCATTGGGGTGTTCTGGATATATCAAAGGCTGGTGTTGGGCTACAGCCAATTTCTTGCGCCTGCACTGCTGCACCAGCAACCCGTTCTCACGGTAGAGCTGGTAAGTGCGTTTAGCGCTCACCCGAGGCGGTGATGAAGTTTCTCGAAGAAGTCAAAGGCCGCGTGACGGAGCTTGAAAAGAAAGAAATCGAAGAGCTGCGCGCGCTCAAAGCCGAGCTGAACAAGATCGACTTGGCCGCGACCAAAGTCCAGCGCTGGGACAATGCCTTTTTGCAAGCGCAGCTCAAGCGCAAACGCTACAACGTAGACCAGGAAGAGATCCGCAAATACTTCCCCACCGAAGCGTCGGTGCAATACACGCTGAAGCTTTCCGAGCTGCTGTACGGCATCAAATTCGCGCCGCGCAAAGTGCCTACCTGGCATGAAGATGTGCGCTTTTTTGACGTGAGCAACGCGGCGGACGGCAAATTCATCGGCAGCGTGTACATGGACCTGTTTCCGCGTGAGAACAAGTACAACCACGCCGCCGTATGGCCGGTGCGCAATGCTTCCACGCTGGTGGGCCGCACGCCGATTCCGGTCCTGGTCACCAACTTTGACCGCAAAGGCCTAACGCAAGACGAGCTGGAAACGCTGCTGCACGAGTTTGGCCATGCGCTGCACGGCCTGATGTCGGTCGCCAAGTACAACGCGCACGCCGGCACCAGCGTGCTGCGCGATTTTGTCGAGGCACCGTCGCAGATGTTTGAAGAATGGGCGCGGCGCGAAGAGCCGCTCAATTATTTTGCGCAAATCTGTGGCCCAAGCTGCCCCAAACTGTCGCGCGAGCAGATCGAGCAACTGGACCGCGCACGCAAATTCGGCCGCGGCATTGGCTACGCGCGCCAGTGGGTTTACGCCGCGTTTGACATGGCGCTGACCTATGAACGCAAAGACAAAACCTCGCTTGAGGCATGGCAGCGGATTGAAGGCGGCACGCCGCTGGGCTACGTGCCAGGCACCATGTTCCCGGCCGGTTTTTCGCACCTGGTGGGCGGCTATGCGGCCGGTTATTACGGCTACATGTGGAGCGAGGTGCTGGCGCTTGACATGCTCTCTGCCTTTGGCGGCAAGCTGCTCAATCAAGATGTGGGCCGCAACTACCGCAACATGATCCTCGCGCAAGGCGGGCAAAAGCCGCCGCACTTGCTGGTGGAATCGTTTCTGGGCCGCGCCTCCAATAGCGACGCGTTCTTCAAAGAGATCACTGGGCAGCGGTAAAGGCGGACTTCTAAAGGCATATACGCAATATCCATGCGGGTTTTGAGGCAAAAATGCCTCAAAACCCGCATCAAATATGCGTAGAGCACTTAGAAATCTGCGTTTTTTAATCGAAACGCACCTTCGCAGTGCATGCTCATTGCTCACCATCGCCGCGCGCGATGACCCCTTAAAATCCCGCACTACAAAAGCGATACAACGCAGCTTGATCTCAAACCATCAAGGGTGGGATGGAAAAGTTCTCCAATCTGATCGAAGTGTCCGGCCAGCGCATGGGCCGCAACGTGGCGCTGGGCTTCGTGCTGATGTTTTGCCTGGTAACTGGCCTCGTGGTGCATGGCTGGTGGCAACAACGCGGCTTGCTGGACAACATGGAGCAGTTGCTGGAGCTGCGCAGCAAGAAAATCGCGCTTGCAACATCGCTCCAGCTTGCGTCCAACCGCCGGCAAGAGATGGTGCTGGCGCAGCTGCTCACGCAAGAGCAGAGCGAGCGCGAGTTGCTGCACAACGATTACCTGGAAGTGACCGAGCGCTTTGAAAAACTGCACGAAAGCTTCAAGCGCCTGCCGCAAGACACCGCCGACCAAGACGCGCTGGCGCGGCTGAACTCAGTCGTTCTCAAGACTGACGAGCTGACCGAGCAGGCGTTGATTCTAAATTCCCGCGGCGCGCGAGAGCAGGCTATCCGCCTGTTGCAAAGCAAAGTCTCCGAGCTGCAGGAATCGCAGGCCGAGGTGCTGGATAGCATGCGTGCGCATCAACAAAAGCTGATGAACGAGCAGGCCAGCCGCACCCGCGAGCAAGCGCGGCAAGCGATGTGGATCTCTGCTTTGTTAGGCGCCGGCGTATGCATTTTGATCGGCATGGTGTTCTTTGCGGTGCGCGTGACGTTGGCCGAGCGCAGCCGCTCGGTGAATGAAAAAGCGCGCGAGATTGAAGCGCTGTCAGAGCGTTTGTTTGAAGAAGCCACGCGCGATGCGCTCACCGGTCTGGCAAATCGCCGCATGTTCTTTCAGCAGCTTGAACTGGCCTTTGCCAACATGAAGCGGCAAGAAGGCAGCCTCGCGCTGGCCTACATTGATCTGGACAAGTTCAAGTTTATTAACGACACACTGGGCCATGCCGCAGGCGATGCGCTGCTCACCAAGGTAGGCTCGCGGATGAGCAGCGTCATGCGCGACGGCGACACACTCGCACGCCTGGGCGGCGACGAATTTGCCATCATTCTGCAGCAGGCCACTGACGAGGCGCTCCATCAAATCGAAGCGCGCCTGCGTGAAGTAGTTGCGCAGCCCACCGTTGTTGGCGGCCGCACCATCACGCCAGACTTCAGCATCGGCTTTGCGCGCTATCCGCAAGATGCCGACAGCATGCAAGGGCTGCTGCACTTTGCCGATGAGCTGATGTACAGGCAAAAAACGCGGCGGCGCGCCACCGGCTCGGCGCTTGTTCCAGTAGCGGCGCAGTAGCGCCGATCAATTCCGCGCAGACGGGCGCGGGCGGTTGAGCGATTGCACATCTGCCAGCAGATCGAACAAACCAAGAATCCGGTCTGGAAAACTCAGGATCGTCGGCAACTGCGCCACATGTTGATGCACAAAACCCTGCACATGGCTCACCAGCTCTGGCTGGGCCGAGGTGATCGCCATGCTCCACTCTGGAAAAGACCGCTGCTCGATCTTATAGACGCTGACCAGTTGAATGCCATGGTGGCGTGGATCACGCTGCAGCTTGGACCACAGGCCTTCCACCGCGCTGCTGGGACCTTCTAGCCACTGCGCAAAAACACTTTGCTCAAACAGCAGCTGCCCAGTGATATCCGCAGCATGGTTGTGCGTGCGCGCGGTAACAAGAATCGCCGCAAGCGCTTTTTGATCGCATGCCGTACTCGCGCGACTTGTATAGACCAGTCTGAGCAAACCTGGTTGCATGAACAACTCCTGGCCTTATAAGGAAAAACGGGCTGAAACACATGTAGAAATGTGGTCAACCCTAACTGCAAATAGGTTACCCCAAGAATGCTTAGTTCGAAATGTTAACAATAGTTAATTGGTCAAGCCTGCAACATCAATGCGAAATTACATGCCGTGCGTTCACGATTGGACAACCGCAATCGCGCTGGAATTCTTAATCTCTTCCATTACCGCGTAGGTATGCGTTTCGCGCACGCCTTTGAGCGCCCAGATGGATGCGCCCATCAGCGTGCGATAGGCGGCCATATCAGCCACGCGCACCTTGATCAAATAGTCAAAGCCGCCGGCCACCAGATGGCATTCTTGAAACTCGGGGTGTTTCATCACCGCTTTTTTGAAGCTTTCAAACACCGCCGGCGTGGTGCGGTCAAGCCGTACCTCGATAAAGATGCACAGGCCAGCGCCGAGTTTTTCAGGGTCAAGATCGGCATGAAATCCGCGGATATAGCCCGCCTGCGTCAAGCGGCGCACCCGCGCAAGACAGGCTGCGGCGGACATGTGCGTGAGTTCTGCCAGCCGCGCGTTGGTGATGCGGCCATCTTCCTGAAGAATTTTTAATATTCTTCGGTCAAATCGATCAATTTCTAGTTTTTCTTCGCTCATAGTTCATTTGTTCAAAATTAATGGTGGCCATTTAGCTCAATTCTCGTGGGAAATTTATCGCAGATTTGGGCACAATGCACGGCAAATGACTTCTGCCATGCTGGAGCAACACGTGAATAAGCCGCAAGAACTGCCTTCGTCCAACCTGCTTGCGACTGCGCCGCCGGCGCTGCGCCTAGGCGATCCGTTCAGAAACGAATCTGCGCAGGCTGAGCTGCTGGCCAAACAGCTTGCTGCAGAGCAAGAAACGCTTGAAGCATCGCGCGCCCGTGCGCACACCTGGATTGAAGCGATCCGCCGCAAAGACCAGCCCCCGTTTGCGGTGGAGCGGCTGCTTGCGCAATTCCCCATTTCATCTGCTGAAGGTTTGGCATTACTGCGCCTGGCAGAAGCGCTGCTGCGCATCCCAGACGTAGACACCGCCGCGCTGCTGGCCACCGATGTGTTCAAGCCCGTCTCGCTTGGCGCGCAAGGTGAAGACGAAGACATGATCGCCCGCGCCACCCGCAAAGCGATGCAACTCGGCCAGCGGCTGCTGCCAAGTGATGAAGCGCAGCTGGCTGATTCTCTGCTGTCAAAACTCGGCGCGCAAACCTTTGTGCGCGCAAGCCGAACGGCTGTAGCAGTGCTGTCACAGCAGTTTGTATTCGCCGCGAGCGTGGAAGATGCGGTCGCGCACGCCCGCAAGCTCGACGCAAACGGCCTGAACCCCACAGTGTCCTTTGACATGCTGGGCGAAGGCGCGCGCACCAAGGCGCAAGCCAAGCGGTACTTGGCGGCATATCAAAAAGCGATTGAGCACACCGCGACCTTGCCGCGCCCCGGTGATGCGCCGCATCGCGGTGCGAATGTATCGATCAAACTCACCGCATTGCATCCACGCTTTGAAGAAACGAATCACGCACACTGCCTGCCTGAATTGCTCGCGGTGCTGGTGCCGCTGGTACAAGACGCGATGGCGCGCGGCGTGCCTGTCACGATTGATGCAGAAGAGTCCGAGCGGCTGGAGATTCATTTGGATGTGATGGAAGCGCTGCTGGCCGCCGTCAACCCCAAACCCGCCATGCTCGGCTTGGCCTTGCAAGCGTATGGCCTGCGCGCGGCGGAAGCGGTGGATCATCTCGCAACGCTCGCTAAGAAATACGGCACCACACTCGCGGTGCGTTTGGTCAAAGGCGCATACTGGGACGCAGAGGTCAAGCGCGCGCAGGAGTTTGGCCTGGCCGGTTACCCGGTATTCACGCACAAAAGCCATACCGATCTTTGCTACCTTGCCTGCGCCGCAAAACTGTTCAAGCTGCACGGCGCGCTCTACCCCATGTTTGCCACGCACAACGCCGCCACGCTCGCGGCGGTGCGCGCACTCGCCGGCAGCAACACCAATTACGAATTTCAACGTCTGCATGGCATGGGTGAAAGTTTGTATGACGCTGCGGCAAATGATCTGCAGGTGCCGGTACGCATCT
>JBOFGW010000067.1:0-1928 GCA_051649325.1 Burkholderiaceae bacterium
GCACCATTTTGCGGGATATCGATCAGCTATCTGCTGCGGGCGTACCGATCTGGAGCGACCGGGGCAGGGCAGGGGGCTTTCAGCTGCGCGAGGGCTGGAGCACAGAACTCACGGGCCTCACGCAGCAAGAAGCCGGCGCACTGTTTTTGGCCGGATTACCGGGGCCGGCGACTGAGCTTGGTCTGAGCGCAGCAGCAACATCGGCACGGCTCAAGATGATTGCAAGCCTGCCTGCAGAGTGGCGCGAGCAGGCAGACCAAGTGGCTGCGCGGCTGCATGTCGACCCAACAGACTGGTACCGCGCGCAAGAAACGCCGCAGTTTCTGCGTGAAGCGGCAGATGCGGTGTGTAACGGTTACCGCATTGACGTTGAATATGAAAGCTGGCGTGGCGTTTCCCGCCGCGCGCTTGAGCCGCTAGGGCTCGCGCTGAAAGCCGGCGCGTGGTACTTGATTGCGCGGCAGGAAGGCAAGGCTGATGCGTTGACCTTTCGCCTTGCCAACATTCACACGTTAAGCACTACACGCCGGCGCTTCAAACGGCCCAGCCAGTTTGATCTTGCTGCGCATTGGCGCAATTCCATCGCGCGGTTTGAGGCGGATCTTCACCGGTTGACGGCGCACATTGCCGTGTCACCGCGCGGCGTAAAGTGGTTAGCCAACGCGCGCGTCAAGGCCACACCGGTACCGCAGCCGGGTCAGCTTAGCGATTCGCCCGCCGGTTGGCGCGAATATGTGCTGCCCATCGAATCCATCGAACATGGTGTGCGGCAAGTGCTTTCGTATGGCGCGCAGGTCAAGCTGCTCGGGCCGCCCAAGTTGGTCGAGCAGTTTGCGCAGGAGTTGGCGGCGATCAAGGCGCTGTACAAGCGCTAAGAGGCAGCGTTTGTTGCGTATTTCGATGTGCTGCACGCAATATCCATGCGGATTTCGGAGCATTTTTGCCTGAAAACACGCATAGATATTGCGTAGAGACCTTCTAAATAGCTCCCGCTTCCTGTTTTCAAACACACAGGCAGTAGCAAAGCATTCTGTGCTTGATATGTGTCAATCCCCACAGCGCCGGAAGGGCACAAAATCTACGCATCTCCTCACGCTGCGCAACTGCCATGTTCATCTCAGACGCTCTGCTTCGCAAACTCGATACGCCCGGCCCGCGCTACACGTCCTATCCCACGGCAGACCGGTTTCACGAAGCGTTTGGCGCGGGCGACTATCAGGCCGCGTTGCAACTGCGCGGCAGCACATCGGCCAGTGATCCGCTTTCTTTCTACGTGCATGTGCCGTTTTGCGAATCGGTCTGCTACTACTGCGCGCGCAACAAGATCGTCACGCGCAAGCATGATCGCGTGCAGAGCTACTTGGATGCGCTCAGAACAGAAATTGCGCTGAACCACGCGCTGCTGGGTGCCAAACAGCCCGTGTCGCAACTGCATTTTGGCGGCGGTACGCCTACGTTTTTATTTGACGATGAACTCGCCTCGCTCATGCGCGCGCTGGGCAGCGCGTTCACGCTCACACAAAATGCCGAAGTGTCGATCGAAGTTGACCCGCGCACCGCGTCGCCCGCGCGCCTGCAAGCGTTGGCAGACATGGGCTTCAATCGTCTGAGTTTTGGTATTCAAGATTTTGACCCCGCCGTGCAGCACGCCGTGCACCGCGTGCAGCCGTATGAGATGGTGCGCGATCTGATGCATGCCGCGCGCGAGATTGGCTTTGCCTCCATCAACGCAGATTTGATTTATGGCCTGCCCATGCAAACTGCGGAATCCTTTGCGCGCACCGTGGCACAAGTGGCGGCGCTGCGGCCCGACCGCATTGCGCTGTATGCCTATGCGCATCTGCCCGAGCGCTTCAAACCGCAGCGCCGCATCCATGAACATCAGTTGCCACCGGCAGATGCGCGGCTGCAAATGCTTGGCGGTGCGA
>JBOFGW010000068.1:0-4520 GCA_051649325.1 Burkholderiaceae bacterium
ATTTTTGGCTGAAAAGGCGCATGGATATTGCGTAAACACTAGAGAGACCTTGCCAACCGCAGCCCCGTGAACTGCCAGCGCGCCGCCGTAGGAAAGAAGTTGCGGTAAGTCACGCGCGCGTGCCCCGGCGGCGTGGCGCTGCTGCTGCCGCGGAGCACATACTGATTGGCCATGAACGTGCCGTTGTACTCACCCACCGCGCCGGGCAGCGGCGCGTAGCCGGGGTATGGCGCGTAGCTGGAAGAAGTCCATTGCCAGCACTGGCCAAACAGCTGCGTCATCTCTGCGCCGGCTTGCTGTGCCGCGTGCTCCCATTCAAATTCAGTCGGCAGCCGCGCATCAGCCCAGCGCGCGTACGCATCCGCTTCAAAATAGCTCAGGTGCAACACCGGTTGATGCAGATCAAGCGGCTGCAAGCCGTGCAGCGTGAATTCATGCCACCGGCCATCCACCTTGCGCCAGTAAAACGGCCGCATGGCAGACTCGCGATTGATCCAGTCCACGCCTTCAGACAGCCAGCAGTGCGCTTGCGTGTAGCCGCTATCTTCTACAAACGCTACAAATTCACCATTGGTCACAAGCCGGTTTGCAAGCGCGTAGGGCTGCAAAAACACCTGGTGGCGCGGCGTTTCATTGTCAAAGCAAAACCCGTTGCCGGCATGGCCGATCTGGGTGAGGCCGCCCTTGAACTGCGTGAAGCGCAGCGCTGCGGCCCCGTCTGCCGCGCGCGGCGCGCTGCTACGCACCGCGGGCAGCAACGGGTTGCATGAAAACAAGTGCTTCACATCAGTGAGCATGAGTTCTTGATGTTGCTGCTCGTGTTGCAAGCCAAGCTCTGCAAGCGCAACTGCATCTGCCGGCAACTTTTCCAGCAGTTGCAGCATGGCCGCGTCCACATGCGCGCGGTAAGCGAGCACTTCATCAATGCCGGGCCGCGTAACCAAGCCGCGCTGCGGCCTTGGATGGCGTTCGCCCACGCCAACGTAATAGGAATTGAACAGCGTGCGATACGCAGGATTAAGCGCTTGATATCCGCGGGCAAAGCGCTGCAGCAAAAACGTTTCAAAAAACCAGGTGGTGTGCGCCAGATGCCATTTGATCGGGCTGGCGTCTGGCATCGACTGCACCTGCATGTCTTCCGCAGTCAAGCCTTGCGTGAGCGCGAGCGTATGCGCACGCACCTGCGCAAAGCGCTGCGCGAGCGATGCTGGTTGCAAGCGGGTTTGTTCTGCGATGGTTGAATTCATAGGCTTACGGCTTTATTCCAACAGCCAGATAAGAATGCCAAGGAAACACCCGGCGCGCTTCAAACTGCGAGAGCATGCGCTCAAGAATCCGGTAGGGCCGATCCATGGTGTCGCGCGCAGTAATGTAGTGGCGATGCGTGAAGCGCTGAATTTGCGGAATCGGCCAGGCCCAAAACGGCAGAATCTGCGTGCCGGTAGCCACCACGCGCGCACCGGGCCGGCAAAAGCTCAGCAGATTGTGCAGCGCTTCTTCTGACTGCTGAAGATCGTGCGTGTAGCAAAACAGCACTGCATCAAAGGGGCGCGGAATGCTGGCCGCAAAGCTGGCTTGCTGCGCAGTGGTTTGTACAAGCTGCACGTTGGAAAGCATGCCAGCGCGCGCACGCGCCTGATCCAGCAAAGGTTTGGACGGCTCGATGCCCACGACCAGACCACCCGCGCCAACGCGCCGCGCAAGCTCAGGCAGACATGCACCGGTGCCGCAGCCCGCGTCCAGCACGATCTGGCCGGGCGCAAGCTGCAATGCATCGATGGCTTTGCGGCGGATCGCGACAATCTTGCGCGTCTCATCGTCATACCGATCGGCGATCAGCGCGTAGTGCGCCATCGCGCGGTCAAGATCGGGCGTGGTTTCCATGCAGCCTACTTGACGTGTGCAAGCACGACAGCAAATTGCTGCTGCGCATCGGTCCAAAACTGCGTAACTGTAAACCCACCATCTTCAAGCAACACGCGCGCCGAATCGGGCGTGTACTTGTACGAACATTCCGTGTGAATGCGCTCACCTTCTGCAAATGCACGTGCGCCGCCCGGCCACTGCACAGTCAGCGCGCGTCGCGCCTGCAAGTGCATTTCAACCCGATTTTCTTGCACATTGAACAGCGCGACATGCTGCCAATCCTGCAGCGCAAAGTTGGTGTCGATCAAACGATTCAGGTGCAACAGCATGTTGAGATTGAACGCGGCGGTCACGCCCAGCGCGTCGTCATACGCCGGCACGAGTACATCGAGCGGCTTGACCAGATCAATCCCGATCAGCAGCGCACCGCCCTGCCCCGCCTGCGTTGCCACTTGCGTGAGCAGCGCCCGCGCGACGGCAGGTTCAAAATTACCGATCGAAGAACCGGGGTAGAAAAACACGCGCTTGTCTGTCCGCACATCGCGCGGAAGCTGCAGGCTGGCAGAAAAATCCATACCAACGCCCAGCATATCTGTGGCAGGAAACTGCCGCTGCAGCGCATCCAGCGCCTGATGTAGAAAATCAACCGAGATATCCACCGCCACATACTGCACCGGCTGCACACTGGGAAACAGCTTGGCCGCTTTTTCGCAGTTGCCAGCGCCCAAATCAATCAACGTGACGCGCTTGCCCAGCGCACGCGCAATGTCATTCTTACGCTGCCCAAAAATCTGCGCCTCAACGCGGGTTGGGTAGTACTCGGGCAATTCGGTGATGGCCTCAAACAGGCGCGAACCCAGCGCGTCGTAGAAAAACTTGGGCGCGACAGCGGCCTTTTGCGCCATCAACCCTTCCAGCAGCTCCGCGCGGATGGCGGCTGCGTCTTCGCGGTACAACTGGCGAAACGCCGGTGCACGCGATGTGCTTTCATTCAAAAGAGGCAGCTGCTGCAGGCGCTCTGGATAGTTCATCAGCTATTCCTGGTGTTCAGTGGTTACAGGCGCCCGAAAACCGCATGGGGTCTGGATGTACGCAGGGTTTTGCTGCGGTGCCTATGATACGCCCGGCAGTTACCTGCGGATGCACCAAGGCGCAGCATACGCGCGTGCAGCCTTGGTCGGGCAGCAGGCAAAATGCTTACTTGTTCAAAAAGAATATCTTTCGCGTGCCACACAAAGCACCTTGTGTACCTTTGAAAGAATGCTGTTTGCTAAAGCCTAGAATCAATCTCTTAAGACGCGCGCTGATCGCATTAGTTCTGTGCACCGGCATGCAGCACGCGCACGCCAGCTACAAAATTGAGCGCTGGCCCAGTGCAGATGCGAACATCGCTCTTTCAATCGCTGATCTAGATGGCAAACCCTGGAACCTGCCAGCGCTGCGCGGAAAGGTCGTGATCCTGGCCTTTTGGGCAACCTGGTGCGAGCCCTGCCGCGAGGAAATGCCGTCACTCGCAAAACTACAGGCGCGGCTGGGTGCGGACCAGATTGCTGTGCTTGCGGTGAACTACCAGGAAGGCGAGCCTAAAATCCGCCAGTTCATGGAAGCGATCCGCATCACGCTGCCAGTCGCGCGCGATAGTGACGGCGCCGTGGCAAAACAGTTTGGCGTGCGCGTGTTTCCCAATACGATTGTGATTGATCGCAGCGGCAAGCCGCGCTGGCGCATCACCGGTGAATTTGACTGGAATAGCGATGGCGCTGTCAGGCTTGTGCAGCCTTTGTTGACTAAGAAGGACCGCCGGGCTGCGGCGCACGAGATCAATAGTGCACTCGCGCTTGGCGCACCATAAAATATCGAAGCTTAAAAACAGGAGGGATGTCATGCATACACGCCGCGAATTTCTACTCACCGCCTCTGCCAGTGCAGTGGCTGCCGCCATGCCGGGCATGGCCTTTGCGCAAGAGCGCACGTTTGCGCCCGCGCCGGGAACCTGGCGCACTTTTGAGATCACCACCAAGGTGGAACTGCTCAATCCCAAAGGCGCCACCCGCGTGTGGCTGCCGGTGCCGTCGATTCAAAGCAACTACCAGCGCTCGGGCGATAACCGGGTTACGGGCAATGCGAAGAATGCGGACATCATGACTGATACCACCTACGGCACGAAGATGCTCGTGGCGGACTTTGCGGAAGGTGAAGCTGCGCCGGTGGTTGAACTGACCAGCCGCTTTCAAACCCAAAGCCGCGCGGTGAACTGGAAAGAAAAAACGCCGGCCAGCGCCGACGCTTCCGAACTCAAGCAATGGCTCAAGGCCACTGATTTCATGCCCACCGACGGCATTGTGCTCAAGACCGCGCAAGACGTGACCAAAGGTGCAAAGACTGATTATGAAAAAGTGCAGGCGATCTACAACTGGGTGATTGCCAACACCTACCGCGAACCCAAGGTACGCGGCTGCGGCACCGGCGACATCAAAGCGATGCTGGAAACCGGCAACATGGGCGGCAAGTGTGGCGATATCAACGCGCTGTTTGTCGGCCTGGCGCGCGCATCGGGCGTGCCCGCGCGGGACGTGTACGGCATCCGACTTGTGCCTTCTGCATTTGGCTACAAAGAGCTTTCCGGCAACCCGGCCAAGTTGCAAAGCGCGCAG
>JBOFGW010000069.1:0-3416 GCA_051649325.1 Burkholderiaceae bacterium
AGCGGGTTTGATTCGTCAGCCTGTGCCTGTGCCGCGCCGTAGGCTTTGGCCACCTTTCCAGCGGTTGACGCCGCTTCTGCGCCGCCAGCCTTCACGCCCGCCCACAGGGTTGACCAGATGCCGCGCTCGGGCGGCTTGGCCGGCTGCGCGGGCAAACGATCTACAGCGTCCAGGGCTTCGGTGTTGTCAAAGTTCATGGTTACTCAACCCGGATCAGCACGCGCTTACCATCCGCCTGCAACACGCTGCGTCCGTTCACCAGCGGCGCAAACACGCCGGGGCTGACTGGGGCCAGCGGCGCATTGGGCAGCACGTCACGCACAAAGTCTTCTGCAGCAATTGGCTGCCCGCCGGCCAGCACTTCTTTGCCAAGCGCCTGCGGTTTGACCGAACGCAATGCTTTGTCCAGGTCGTCTTCTGTCTTCCCGGCTGGGAGCGGGATCATGGCTCGCGTGCGCTTGCCCTCTTTGGTTACTTCAATGCCGCGATCCACAAACGTGCCACCCACGGCCAGACGTAGCGCACGGTCAAGTTCGCCGCCGTCCATCGGTGTGCCTTCTGCCGCCATGCCGTGCGCGATCAACGTTGCCGCTTCTGCAATCTGTTTGCGGCTGCGTTCGTCGGGGAAGCCCTCAAGGCGATTCATCAAAATGGACTGCCATTTGCTCGGGGCGACAGGGTTTGTCGCTGTCTCAAGCTTGCTGCTGGTGCCGTTGCGCATGGCATCAGCGCCTTTGAGCACCAGTTCGGAGCGCAGCCGGCCGTTTGTAGTCTGCGTGTCTTGCATCGCCATCGCGTAGCCAAAGGCACGCTCAGGCAGCGCCGCGCCGGACGTCATCTTTTCAAGCTGCGCTGCCATGCCTTGTGCGGCGCGCGAGCCCATGGTTTGCCCCAGCGTTGAAATTGCTGTGGCACGCTCTTTGGCCGGCAGCGCATCAAGCTGCTGCTTGAATGTCTGCGCTTCCTGCGCGGTTAGCGGCGAGACTACCTTGCCGGCCCATGCAGATACGCGCTCCGCATCTTCCATCCGCTCACGCAACTGAGGGCCAAGTGCCGCAATACCACCGGCCAAATTCAGCGGCTTGAGTTCGGTGATGACGCCGCGCTCAAGCCCAGCGCGCAGCGGATCGTTTTCCAGATCAGCGCGGCTGCCTTTGAGCACTTTCTCGACTTGCTCTTTGCGGGCGTCAAGTTGCGGGCTGCGGCCATTCTTGGCAATTTCTGCGTTGATACCGTCAAGCATGGCTTGCTGCTTGGTAAGAGGCTGCGCAGCCAATCCGCCAGTTGTTTTGGCTTGATCGGCTAGACCGCGAATCGCGGACGCGTAAGGCGTTCCTGCCGTGCTTTTCAGCGCTTGGTCAAGATAGGCCGGATCAAGCGCGGTGCCCTTATCGGCCAATGCCTGAAACGCCTTGAATTCATGCTCCGCACGACGCAGAACCCGGTCTCGCTCTGCATCCACTCGCCGTGCCGAAGCTTCTGCCTCTTGATCAATTCTATTTCGTTGCATCGAAATTCGATCAATCAGGACAGCCCGGCGCTGTTGGTCTATGTCTGGCAGAGCCTCAATAAACTTTTCAGCCTCAGTAAGCCCTTTTTTGTTATTAGACCTTGCGGCTTTACTCACCGCCTCATACCCTGCCGTGAACTGCGTAGTCTCTTTCCAGCCCTGATACAGCTTGCTCACCTGATCCGGCGCAAGGTCTGAGTGCGGGCCGTACTGCTCCACAATCCCTTTGGCAATGGCATCGGCTTTGGCTGGATCGCTGCGGTACAAGCGCTGCGCGTATTCCAGCGTCGTTTGCATGCTGGTTGTGACTTCTTGCTTATCGCGCTGCGTTACCGCCCGCCGCACGCCGTTGCTCAAGCGATCAGCGCTGCGCTTCAAGCGCTCAACGGTCATCTGGCGATCAATCGTCTCGGGCAACTCTTTGGATGCGCCATCAAGCAGCTTGCCAGCCTCGGTGCGGTAAGTTTCCTCGGCCTTGTCGCGGGCAACCGAGCCATCCTTCAAACCGGTTGAAATCCGGTCGTGCAGATCGGTCAAGCTGTCTTCCGCGCCAGCCACCACGGCAAAACTCTTGGCGGCATCCGCTGCGCGCTTGGCTTCTTCGGCCTTGCGCTGTTCTTCACGCTGCGCACGCATAGCCTCGCTTTGCATGTCCGCAGCAATGTTTTGACCAGTCGCGCCAAGGCCAGAGAGCGCCCGCGCTGTTTGCCCACCAAATGCCCCTTCTGGCGCTTGGCGTGCGCCCACAGGCTGCGCAACTACTTGGCTTGGATTCAGGGGAATGCGCGGCATGCTAGGTTTTCCCCCACTTCATGCCCGATTGATAACCGCCGGATAGCAGCGAGCCAACAGCGCTCACGTAGCTGGCGCGTTGCGCATCCCGGCCAGCTTTACGCGTCATGCCAGCTTGGTCGCGCAATGCGCTGGCCCGGCGGTCAGAATTAAGCAGGTACATCATGGCGTCGGTTTCGCCCTCCTGCTCGATGTAGCGCTCCACCTCAAGCGCCGAGCCTTCACCCACCTTGATGCCTGCACCGGCGTATGCCGCCACCGCAGAACCGCGATCCTGAGCGGTGCGCTTGCGGGTCTTGGCGGCTTGCTGCGCGCCTAAGTCCTGTTCTTCCGCTGCTTGGCGATCAAGTTGGCCGGCTTGCCAATCAGCCTGCTTGCGCGCGGCGCGACCTTGACTGATGTCGCCTGCGACTTTCAGCCCAGTTGAGCCAGCCAAAAGCGTTACTGGGTCGCACATGCTTGCGCCTCCCGTACCCAAGAGAACTTGTAGAACTGATCGCCTGGGCCGCATGGCGCGCGTTCCACGTGAAACCCAAGCCATTCAATGAAGTTGATCGCGCTCGAATGCTGCGCATGCACCAGATTTCCGAGAGCTGGAAAACGCTGCTGCATGGCACGTACTTCACGCGCGGCTACCCGTGCTACGGTGACACGCTCCGCGTCATTCATGGCTTCCATGGTCAGCATCCATGGAATGCCGATCTCGCCTCCTGGCGCGCACACCAAGCCAAAGATGGCAATGGTTTCATTCTTCCAGCGCGCTTCTTTTGCCCATGCGCAATCTGGCAGGGCCGCTTCCATCATGTGACAGAAGTTGTCAATGCCAGCGGCCACAAGTTCTGCCTGATCTTCTTGGCAAAGCTGTGCCGCGCAAGACGGCAGACGTTCAGCGGTAAGCGGGTGAAGGGTGAGCACGCTTTATCCTTGGTTGACAGTCAGCTCGCGCACAACAGCAAGCACATGCATGGGGAACGGCAGTCCGCGTTCAACAACTACAGGCGATTTACCATTATCCCACCCGTACTCGCTGACATCTACATCTTGAGATTTGACCGGCGCCGGCTGATCAAGCACCTCGATGCCAAATTGCCGGTTTTCAATGCTCTGGCCGTTG
>JBOFGW010000070.1:0-5808 GCA_051649325.1 Burkholderiaceae bacterium
ACAAACCGTCTCATCGCTTTGCAAAGTAGTACCGCAGAAACGCGGCGAACCTAGACGGACCCTTTGTCCGTCAGCATCCACAGCTTGAATACCAGCGCCGGGGTGCTCTTTGATTGCGCGCAATGAGCTTGCCGGGGTGAGTCCCTTTTCGCTGCTAGCGTCACGCAACGCCCGCGCAACCGGATGTATTGAGTGCTGCGCTAGTGAAGCTGCCAGGCAAAGTGCTTCTGCCTCTGTAAGCACACCGTGTACACGGAACGACTTCAGTACCAGACGATCTTCAGTCAGCGTTCCCGTTTTATCAAATACAAACCGATCTGCGCCAGCCAACGCTTCCAACGACTGAAGCTTTTGTACGAGTATCCCTTTTTTTGCCAATGCACCTGCGGCTGCGAGTATTGCGCATGGCGTCGCTAGCGCAAGTGCGCAAGGGCAAGTAACGATCAACACTGCCACCGCTACCCGCAAAGGCAATTGCGGTGCCTCGGCTGGACTCACAATCCACCAGAACGCGGCCCCCGCCATTGCTGCTATCAATACAACCCAGAGGAATTTTCCGGCCCACCAGTCCGCAACCAATGCAAGCCGCGGCTTTTGCGCCACAACCTGTTCCATTAGCTGGGCAATTTCTGCAAACCTAGTTGCAGCGCCTAGTTTGCTTATTCGGATCAGGGCAGGACCGCCCAAGTTGTATGTTCCCGCGAGCACCATTTCACCGGGTTTGCGCAGCACCGGAGCTGATTCACCTGTGAGGATTGCCTCATCCGCCTGAACATCGTCATGCATTACTGTGCCGTCGGCCGGGAAGGCTTGGCCCGCGCGAATGCGTACCACGTCCCCGATACCTAAGCGTTTTGCCGACACGCTCACAAAATCGCCTGATTCTGGATCTCGCCGCTCTACCGATTCCGGTAGGCGATGCACGATCATGTCGACTGCGCCGGCGGTGCGCGCTCGCACTTTTTGCTCTAAGTACCTCCCTGCAAGCAAAAAGAAGACAAGCATGCTGATGGCGTCAAGATAAGACTCTCCGCCAAAAACCCCTGCCGGCTGTACCGTCGCCATCGTTCCCGCGATAAATGCGATGCCGATGCCCAGCGCTACCGGAACGTCCATACCGATACGGCCGCGTCTCAAATCCGCCCATGCTGACGTGAAGAATGGCGCCGCCGAAAAAAGTAGCACCGGAATACTTAATACCCATGCGGCCCACCGCAGCAGGGCAGCGATATCTGGTTCGATTTCATTGGCACTGGCCAAGTAGCCAGGCACCGTGTACATCATGATTTGCATCATGCAGAACCCAGCCACTGCCAGCCGCCATAGCGCCATGCGGTTCTCGATGGCACGTGCATTTTCTCGGGCAATGGATGCCACTGGGGTCAAGACATACCCGGCGGCCCGTACCGAACGCACAACTTCAGAGATCTTTAGTCGATCAGCAGTAAAGGTCACCTTGGCACGCTGCGTTGCATAATTCACGTTCTGCGATATGACGCCCGGCAATCGTCCAAGAGTGCGGCTGACGTTGCCGGCACAGCTGGCACATCGCATGCCGCTCAAATAGAACATTGCAGTGATCTCACGCCCAGTGGCGGATTCTGTGATTTGTGCAAATTGCTCAATCTGAGCTGGATCATCCAATAGCGACAGCTCCGCCCACCCATTGCCGGGGACATTCACTTGAGCGTTCTCGAAACGTGCCGATCCAATGGTTGCCATGGTGCAGACTGTAGTATCCAGGCATTGAGCACACATTGATGCAGATCAAGCGCGCGGCCGCAGCTGCAAGGACTTCTCACACTCACAATCGGCGCGTAAGCCGACACGGCTTGCTTATCTATACTCTAAAACCGTCAAAAGAAGAGCGCCTAGCCGCATAGTCAAAAGACTAAAGCTTTTGCGTTGTTGACACCAAGGATCCTCATGAAATCTCTGCGAAAAGCTGTTTTCCCGATTGCCGGCCTAGGCACGAGGTTCTTGCCGGCGACCAAAGCCAGCCCGAAAGAAATGCTTCCGATTGTGGACAAGCCCTTGATTCAATACGCGGTCGAAGAGGCGATCGAAGCCGGGATTACCGACATGATCTTTGTCACCGGACGCACCAAGCGGGCGATCGAAGATCATTTTGATACTGCATACGAGCTTGAAAACGAACTCGAACAAAAGCAAAAGCATGATCTGCTGGCCTTGGTTCGCAGCACTACGCCTTCCGGCATTACTTTTTCATACACGCGCCAGCCCGCGGCGTTGGGCTTGGGCCACGCGGTGCTGACGGCTGCCCATCTGGTCGGCGAT
The DNA here is from genome assembly GCA_051649325.1 of Burkholderiaceae bacterium. Classification (GTDB taxonomy): domain Bacteria; phylum Pseudomonadota; class Gammaproteobacteria; order Burkholderiales; family Burkholderiaceae_C; genus JBJOQV01. Next base: position 2,299 of record JBOFGW010000070.1, read on the forward strand.
GAGCCGTTCGCCGTGCTGCTGGCCGACGACCTGATCGACGGCGAGCCCGGTGCGCTCAAGCAAATGGCGCAGGCCTTCAAAACTCATCAGTCAAGCGTGCTAGGCGTACAAAATGTGCCGCTGGAACAAACACCGATGTACGGCATTGTGGAATCCCGCGCACTGGATGCGGCTAACGAAGAAGTAGTTTCGATTGTGGAAAAGCCCAAACTAGGCACCAGCTCGTCGACCTTGGCCGTCGTAGGCCGCTATATCCTTGAACCGCAGATCTTTGATGAATTGCGTAACGTTCAGCCAGGCACGGGTGGAGAAATTCAATTGACTGATGGGATCAAGCAACTCCTGGCGTCGCGCCGGGTGATTGCGCATCGGTACCGTGGAACGCGGTACGACTGCGGCTCCAAACTAGGCTATCTTGCCGCCACCCTAGAGCTTGGGCTGCGACATCCAGACGTCGGCGCGCAATTTGCGGCCTACCTGGCGAACCGAAAATAGACGTCACCGAGCGTCAACCCTGCGCATAGGGTTGATGTTCAACATAGGTCATCCGCAAAAGCCGCATGCCCGCCGTGGTGGCTGAGTCGCCGCGCAAACCAAAACGGGGCAAGCTAAACAGCGAGTCCTTGGGGTGCGCCACACCTGCTGCGGTCGATACTGCCAAGGAATATCCGGCAGCTTTCACCATGCCCGCATGGCGCGGCGCAAAATCGGTATCAGGTTTGCCATTGGGATAAGCAAACGTGGTGGGCGCGTAGCCAAGTATGTCTTTAAGCTCGGCACGGTTATCGTTGATCTCTTGCTGCGCCTGTTGGTCAGACACTTTTGCAAGAATAGGATGGGTAACCGTATGTCCGCCAATGCCCATGCCGGCGTTGGAAAGCGTACGCACCTCATCGTGGCTCATCATCAAATTCTCAGGCATGACCGACCCAAACATCTTAGGCAGCTCGCGGCAAAATTCATTGCGCTTGGGGCTTTCAAAATACTTGATCGCAGTAGTGATCTGATCTGCAAGTTGTCGGCGCTGCGCAACATCACCCACCTGCACCACGCCCAGCCCGTAAGTGGACAGATCAGCAGTACCATGGCGCGCGCTACGCAGCGACTCGACCACAGCGTCATTGAACATGCATCCGCCGCCCAGATACCCGGATGTCACAAAAAACGTGGCATGCAAACCGTACCGCTTGAGAATCGGCAGCGCCACTTGGATGTTGTCGCGATAGCCATCATCAAACGTGATAGACACGGTGCGCGCCGGCAGGCAGCCACGCATCAAAGACTCAACCGCCTTGTCCAAGGGAAGTACATTGAACACGCCTGCGAGCATTTTCATTTGTGCATCAAAAACGCTGGCTGTGAGCACATCGGGCTGGAGTGGGTCCTGCTGTTCAAGCACGCGATGAAACATCAAAATCGGCAACCGCCCACTGCCCTCGGTCAGACGGGCTCCCGCGGCGAGTCGCAGCAAAGATTTTGAATCAAATGACATAACGGCCTGAGTAAACCCAGTTTGAATGATCGCTACCGTAGTCTTTGAACGCCTTCACCGTATCCACCCCTGTTCTAGATAATTATGACAAGTTTTTAACAGTGCAGGCGCGGCAAATCCACCGTTTGAGACACGCTTTAGCGCTGCGTACCTTCAAGATGGGATGCCGGGCAGCCGAACGATTCGAGTAAGGTTCTGAAATCAGCAATCTACCCCGCCGAGCACAGAAATAGCGAATAGCCAGTGCTTGGCGGTTACGAATGCGCAACCGAAGCCCAACTAGAACAAAATTCGCGTATGTTCGGCAACCAATCGCGGCATGCCGAACGTGAATGACCTCTCAACCGTGGTGCAATAACAAACCGATGCCCAGCTCGGGCGAATCGAGATCGCAGATGCCGCCGCGCGCACGCGCAATGAACATAATGAACACACCACGCAAGAGGGAAGACATTCTCAGCTCCGCGCTCCTCATGACTGGAGCCACCTATATCAACTACGGCACCGGGATTTTGATCAGCCTGATCATCGCGCGCCAACTCGGCCCGGCGCTGTACGGGCAATACGCCTACCTAGTCTGGCTTTCCGGTCTGCTCGTCGCGCTTTTTAACCACGGGACTGCAACCACAGCCATTACTTTCATTTCTGAGCGACTCGGCGGGCAGGATGCCAATGGTGCCGCTGCGGTGCATGGCTGGCTGAAGCGTCAGCGTAAATACAGCATTGCGCTGGTGAGTATTGTTTTTCTTTTGACACTGCCCTGGATCAAGCCCGCCGGCTGGCAGAGCCAATTGGCGCTGTTTGTCTGCCTTGCGCTCGCAAGCGCGATAGCCAAGTCCGCCTACATTTTTGCGATTTCAGTCGCCAAGGGGTACGGCCGCTTTAGCGTTGAAGCGATTATCAGCAATGTGCTGAGCGTGGCTACGCTGGTTGCCGTTGGCCTGGCAGCTTGGCTGGGCGTGGGGTTACTGTTTTATGTGGGCATTTTCGTCCTGATTTCGATCCTGCATGCCGTGATGTCCTGGACCATGCTGCGACGCGCGCACATGATTGCCAACCGCCAAGCGCTGGAGCCCGCGCTGGACCAGCGTATCAAGCAGCATCTTCACTGGACTACCTTGCTGCTGCTGGTCGCCGTGTTTGGCAGCAAAACGATCGAGACATTTCTGCTCAACCGCGTGTCCGGCGCAGAGGCCGTGGGTTTCTTTCTCATTGCAGTTGCGTTGACCAAAGGCGGCATTGAGCTGCTCTCTTCCGGACTCAATTCAGTACTGATGTCGCACATGGCTCATGCCTATGGTGCAAACGGCGAATCGGCGGTCAACGCTGTGCTGTCCGACAACGTGCGCTACTTTCATTTTCTGGGTTTGCTACTCGCCGGGGTGGGATTTTTCTGGGCCGAGCCGCTCATTCTTCTGATGTACGGCGAAAAATTTTCACCTGCAGTCATCGTGATGCAGATTCTGGTGATTGCCGGCGGCTTGGCACTGTCTGAAGGCACCTTCGGCGCACGCCTTTCAACTACGGGCAGCCAAAAGACTCGCGCTTTGATTGTGTGTGTGATGTTGGTGTTTTCGGCGATCAGCGCCACGATCCTTGTGCCGCTGTACGGTGTTATCGGTGCGGCCATCTCAAGCGCGGCCAGCACGCTCTTGGTATTTTTCTTGTTGGCGTTCTACACCTCCGTCCGCTCTGGTGTGCGCTTGCCTTACTCAGCGCTTGGCGCTACCACGTTGATCGCGCTGGCAGCGGCAGCGCCAGCCGGCGCTATCGTGCTCTGGAACAACAGCCTGGTCAGCTGGTCCGTTGCAGGCATTTTGTTTGCCGCCCTCTACCTCGCCGCCTCTTTGCTTTTGCGGACTTGGACACGCAATGATCTAGCGGGCATCACCAAAATTCTCAATCAGTTACCCGGCTTGCGGCAACGCACCCTGAACCTTGAACGCTGGGGCCGGTAAGCAAACTATGCAAGCGTTTCGCGTTCTTCATGTAGTGGATTCGCTGGAGTTTGGCGGGCT
>JBOFGW010000071.1:0-8158 GCA_051649325.1 Burkholderiaceae bacterium
CAAACGCAAGACCGCACGCTGCGGCGCAAACCAGCGGCACGCGGCGACAACCAATCTACTGCGCCGTTTGATCCATCGCTGCAATGGGACGCGTTTGCCATCGATGTCTTCGACGGGTTGGGCCAGCACACGGCGACGCCGTAGCGTCTAAGATCATTCTGCGGTAATTCAAACAGGCTCTACGCAGTATTGGTGCGGGTTTTGAGAGCAAATTGCTCCAAAACCCGCATGGATATTGCGTAACTACCTTTCTCATTGCACCAAATAGCTTGTTTAGAGTCAGCGCAGTATCAACCTGCGCTACCCACGGTGCTATTCTGCACGCCAAATTAAGCATTGATCGCAATAAGCGTGGCCGCGGTTTACCGTCAAGCCACCATCACTTTTGGGAGATACTGCATGTCCACCGGATCACCCGGGCACAGCCAATGGGCATTGCTGCGCGAGCGCCGTTTTCTACCGTTTTTCCTCACCCAGTTTTCCGGGGCGATGAATGACAACGTCTTCAAAATCTCGTTCACGCTGTTGGTGACGTACTTCGCTACGCAATACACCACGCTTTCTACCGGCATTGCGGTCAACCTGATTGCGGCAGCGTTCATTCTGCCGTTTGTACTGTTCTCAGCCACCAGCGGCCAGATTGCGGACAAGTTTGATAAAGCCCGCATCATGCAATTGGTCAAAGTGCTTGAAGTGGCTTTTATGGCGGTGGCAGCGGTGGGTTTTTTGACCAAGAGCTTTCCGCTGCTACTGATTACTACGTTTTTGATGGGCATTCACTCCACGCTGTTTGGGCCGGCCAAGTTTGCGTACCTGCCGCAGCATTTGAAAGCGGACGAAATCGTCGGCGGCAACGGCCTGGTGGAGATGGGTACGTTCGTGGCGATTCTCGCCGGCACCATGCTCGCCGGTGGGCTGATTGATCTCGGGGATAAAGGGCCGATTGCGGCAGTAGTCGCCACCATTTCCATCGCAGTGCTGGGATTGGTGTTTAGCTTGCTGATTCCCAAATCGCCCGCGGCCGATCCTAGCCTCAAAATTAACTGGAATCCGTTTACTGAAACCGTGCGCAACCTGAAGCTGGCGCATCAGGACATTGTGGTGTTTCGCTCGCTGCTGGGTATTTCGTGGCTGTGGTTTTTCGGTGCGATTTTTCTCACGCAGTTTGGCGGCTTTGCTAAAGAGGTATTGGGCGGCAACGTGAATGTAGTCACGGTACTGCTCGGCGTTTTCTCCATCGGCATTGCGATTGGCAGTGTGCTGTGCGAGCGTTTGTCTGGCCGCATGGTGGACATTGGCCTTGTGCCATTCGGTTCGATTGGCATGAGCGTGTTTGCGATTGATTTGTACTTTGCCTCGCGCGGGCTCACGGCAGGCGCCACTGCGCTCACGGTGGGCGAGTTCGTTGCCGCCAGCAAGCACTGGCGCGTGATGGTGGATTTGTTTCTGCTCGCGATGTTTGCCGGCTTTTACTCCGTGCCGCTGTACGCGCTGATTCAAACCCGCGCGAGCGAGAGCCACCGCTCGCGCATCATCGCGGCCAACAATATTCTCAACGCGCTGTTCATGGTGGTAAGCGCGGGCCTGGCCGCGGTGCTGTTGGGTACGCTGGGTGTGAGCATTCCGCAGTTGTTTTTGATTGTCGGTCTGCTCAACGCTGCAGTGGCGATCTATATCTATTTGCTGGTGCCGGAGTTTTTGCTGCGCTTTTTGGCGTGGATACTCATGCACACCGTGTACCGCATCAAAAAAGTGGGCACACTGAATATTCCTGAACGGGGCGCCGCCTTGCTCACCTGCAACCACGTGAGTTTTGTTGACGCCATCATTTTGATGGGTGCCAGCCCGCGGCCAATTCGTTTTGTGATGGATGCCGGGATATTCAAAGTGCCGGTGCTGTCGTGGATGTTCCGCACCGCCAAGGCGATTCCCATCGCGCCGGCCAAGCACGATCCGGTGGCGTATGAAAAAGCCTTCGATGAAGTCAGCCGCGAGCTGGGTGATGGGCAACTGGTTTGCATCTTTCCCGAAGGGCGTATTACGGATACGGGCGAGATCTACCCGTTCAAAGCCGGCATGATGAAAGTGCTCGCGCGCGACCCGGTGCCGGTGATTCCCATGGCGCTGCAAGGTCTGTGGGGCAGCTATTTTTCACGCAAAGACGGCCCGGCCATGAGCCGGCCACTACGGCGCGGACTGTTCTCGCAGATTGGCTTGAATGTTGGGTCTGCGATTGCACCAGAAGGAATCACGCCGGAAGTACTGCAGGAGAAAATCTCTGCGCTGCGTGGCGATTGGAAGTGAAAAGGCGCTACGAATGACAGCCTGCGCACCGGCACTCAGTCCCCTTTCCCGCCGCATCAGCGTGGGGGGGAGGGCTAGGGTGGGGGAGAAATCTATGCACGATGGGATGTGTGCCAAATGAGCTTTTACAGGCTCAGCCCGAACGGAAAAGACAGCACACGCGTCATCTAGAACAAATACGTAGACATCTTTGACCGAATTCCTCTCCCTCGCCACCTTCCTGCTCTTCGGCACCTTCACGCCCGGCGCGAACACGGCGGTCTCTACCATGCTGGGTGCCAACTACGGCGCGTGGCGCGCCATGCCGTTTGTCAGCGGTGTGGCCATCGCCTTTGGCCTGATCTACGCGCTATGCATCGCCGGCGTGGGCGCACTCATCCAAACCACACCGTGGCTGCGCAGCGCGCTGGTGTGGGGCGGGCTCGCGTACATGCTCTGGCTCGCCTACAAGATCGCCACCGCCACCGCGATCAAACGCAGCGACGAAGCCAAGCCGCTGCACGCCGGCCACGGCTTTACCAACTGCATGCTCAACCCCAAAGTGTGGATGCTCGCCATCGCCGTCGCCGCGCAGTTTGCATTGCAAAGCGCTGCATGGCATGTGTGGGCTGCGCTGCTGTTTGCGGCTTTCGGCTTTGCTTCCAACGCTGCGTGGGCGATGGTAGGCAGCGGTTTGCGCGCATGGCTGGAGCAGGGCGCGCGGCTCGCGTGGTTTAACCGCGCGATGGGTGCGGCATTGGCGGCGACCGCGGTTTGGATGACTGCGGGAAGTAGGTTGTGGAACTAGCTGCGTAACGTCCAGGCGTGTTTTGGACCTAGCGTCTGAGTAGGTTTATGTCGCAACGTAAGTCTCAAGCGAATGCAGGATTAAAATGGGTTCTGATTCTTAACGTTACAACTACATTTAGATCCGCTTAAACGCTCTTGTTTCGAGGAATCGGGGGGTGTGTTGCAAACTGAATATTGGTTTATCCTTGGTCTAGTTGTTGTGGGAATCTTTGTTGGCCTGCTCTTCAAGCCTTTCCGCAGGTCGCTATCAGCTTTAAGAGCGGGTTGGGTGTGGTTGCTGGTACTCGCTGTCCTCGCGTGCGGGTTAGTGATTTCAGCGACTACTGGGAATGAGCGACTGAGCTGGCTGTTTGGTCTTGCCCTTATGTGCATGTTGCCAGTATTGATGTTCATAGCTATCGGTACCTCGATAGCTTCGTTCTTTAGCAAGAAACAGCAGGACAAGGACGGTTAAATTGCGTTGTCTATTGAGATGATCTAAGTAAGTTGAATCGAATAAGAGTCAAATACCAATGTCCGGCAGCATCTTCGGCAAACTTTTCCAAATCAGCAATTTCGGTGAGTCGCACGGCCCGGCGATTGGCTGCGTGATTGACGGCTGCCCGCCGGGGATGGTGCTTTCTGAAAGCGATATTCAACCCGATCTTGATCGCCGCCGCCCTGGCACGTCGCGCCACGTGACGCAGCGGCAAGAAGAAGACAAAGTAGAAATTCTCTCCGGCGTGTTTGAAGGCAAGACCACCGGCACGCCAATTGCGCTGTTGATTCGCAATACCGATCAACGCAGCAAAGACTACAACGACTTGCTCAACACCTTTCGCCCCGGCCACGCGGACTACACCTATTGGATGAAGTACGGCATTCGCGATCCGCGTGGCGGCGGACGCAGCTCGGCGCGGCTCACCGCGCCGATGGTGGCGGCGGGCGCAGTCGCAAAAAAATGGCTGCACGAAAAATACGGCACGCAGATTCGCGGCTGCATGACGGCGGTGGGCGAGCTGGAAGTGCCGGTGCAAGATTGGACGCAAGTGCATCACAACGCATTCTTTGCTGCCACGAGCGATGTGAGCCGGCTTGAGGCGTACATGGATGCCCTGCGCAAAGCGGGTGATTCCTGCGGCGCGCGCATTCACGTGGAAGCGGCGGGCGTGCCCGTGGGCCTGGGCGCGCCGCTGTTTGACCGGCTGGATGCAGACATTGCGTACGCGATGATGGGTATCAACGCGGTGAAGGGCGTGGAAATCGGTGCGGGCTTTGCGAGCGTGAGTCAACGTGGAACGGAGCATGGCGACGAACTCACACCGCAAGGTTTTGCCAGCAACAACGCCGGTGGCGTGCTCGGCGGCATTTCCACTGGCCAGCCGATCACGGTGAACATCGCCATCAAGCCCACCAGTTCAATTCACTCGCCAAAAAATTCTGTGACGAAGACGGGCGAAGCCACCGTGGTGCAAACCACCGGCCGGCACGACCCGTGCGTGGGCATTCGCGCCACGCCAATTGCGGAGGCGTTTTTGGCGTTGGTGTTGATGGATCACGCGTTGCTGCATCGTGCGCAGTGTGGTGATGTGAAGGTTGATACGCCGGATATTGCTGCAAAATCCAACTAGCGCTACGCAATATCCATGCGGGTTTTGAAGCAAAAATGCCTCAAAACCCGTATAAATACTGCGTAAAGCCCTTTAAATCGTGCGCTGATTGAGCGCCTTGAGCATCCGGTCCAGCATGGTGGCCACTTCGGCGGAGCTGTCCAGATAAAACTTGGCCTGCGATGTGGGGTCGTCGCGGCCCACACGCACAGTGAGCCAAGTGGGCTCGGGCCGGGCAAACACGGGCTCGTCGTTGACATCATCACCCACAAACAGCGCGTGCGAAGTGCCGCTGCGCTGCACGAGGTTTGCCACCGCATGCGCTTTGTCCGGCGCTTCGGCGGCCACCACGTTGAGCACCAGCTTGCCGCCAAAGGCTTTGAGGCCGGGTTCGAGCCGTTCGACCAAACTGCGGATCACGTCTAGCGCGCGGTTGCGGTCGCGCGCTAGACGATAGTGCAGTGCGATGGAATTGCGTTTGTCTTCCACCGACACGCCGGCCATGTGCAGCGCATCCATGCGTTCACGCAGGCGCGCGCGGATGCCGTCAAACATCGACGCATGCGCATCCGGCAGCGCCGTGGCCGGGTCTTCTGCACCGTGGCTGCCGACGATGTAGCGCGGTTCAAAGCCTAAACGCTCGCGCACATCTTCCACCGCACGGCCGGTGATAATGGCCACCGGCAGCAGGCGGCCCAAGCGGTCAAGCCGGCGCGCCACGGCAAGTGAGACGCGCGCATCGTCCGGGCGGGACACAATTGGCGCCAGCGTCCCGTCAAAATCAAATGCCAGCAGCGGTTGTCGCAGCATGAGTGCGGCCAGTGCTGCGTCTCCTTCGTTCGAAAAAAGATGTTTCATGTCACTCCGGTTGGTGCCGCTGCACGCGTTCTTCAATCCGCTGGCGCAGGCGGGTGCGGCCTGCATCGGCCAGCATGTGGCCGGCCCAGCGGAATACATTGAATTCTCGCACTGTCATGCGCAAGCTTGCCATCCGCTCGCGCTGCTCTGCGGGCGGCATGAGTGCAGCGCGGTTGAGAGCATCAGCGGTTTCTTCCACATGGTAGGGATTGACGATAAGCGCTTCATTTAGTTCTCTTGCAGCGCCCGCAAAGCGGCTGAGCACCAGTACGCCGCGTTCATCGTCCCGCGCCGCCACAAACTCTTTGCAGACGAGATTCATGCCATCATGCAGACTAGTGACCACGCAAATGTCTGCAGCGCGGAACAGCTCTGTGACAGCATCGTGATCGTGATGATAGGCCAGCAGATGCACGGGCTGGTAGCCCGGGCGGCCAAAGCGTTCGTTGATGCGCTGGCTCACGCGTTCAATCCGTTCTTGAAATGACCGGTACTCTTCCAGCGTGGCGCGCGTGGGTGCGGCCACCTGCACAAAGACAAACCGGCCGATCCATTCGGGGTGCTTTTCCAGCAGCCGGTCTACGGCGTGCAAGCGCTCAAGAATGCCTTTGGTGTAGTCAAAGCGGTCCACACCCACGGCAATACAAGCATCGGGTGGAAGCTTGAGCCGCTCAGACACGTTTTCGCGGCAGGCAGCAATGCTGGGCCAGGTTGCTGCAACCTCCGTAGCAGGCCATTCGATCGAGATCGGATAGCTCTCCACCAGCGTCTCACGCTCTTGAAACGAAATGATGGAATGCTCATGCTCAATACGCGCTTCCAGAAAGCGATCAACGGTCTCAATAAAATTTTTGCAGTGAAAGCGGGTATGAAAGCCCAGAATCGTGCTGCCCAGCATGCCCTGCAGAATCTCGCGCCGCCACGGGCAGATGCCAAATGATTCCGGGTTGGGCCAGGGGATGTGCCAGAACGTCAGAATCGTCGCGCGCGGCAACTTGGCGCGGATCATCGCGGGCAGCAGTGCGAAGTGGTAGTCCTGCACCAAAATCACCGGGTCGTCGCTGCGCGCTTCTTGTACGACGGCATCGGCAAAGCGTTGATTCACAGCGCGATATTGCTCCCAGTCGGATTCACGAAATACCGGGCGCACATGTGCCACGTGGCAGAGCGGCCACATGCCTTCGTTGGCAAAACCGTAGTAATAACCTTGTTCCTCCTGCGCAGTCAGCCAGATGCGCCGCAGCACATAATCATTCTTACCGGGGGGCACGCGAACGCGGTCATCTGCATCCACCGTTTGACGGTCAGCACTGCCGCTGCCGTGGGCAATCCACGTGCCTGAACACGCGCGCATCACCGGTTCTACCGCCGTCACCAGGCCGCTGGCGGGGCGCTGCACGATGGTGCCTTCCGGCGTGGATTGATGAATGTAGGGCTCGCGATTGGACACCACAATGACCTGATCACCGCGCAATTGCGAGCGCAGCAGTGCGCGCAGCCGCGCCGGGTCCCACGCCGTTTGCGGACCGATAGCGCGGCGAAACTCATCTTCCAAATCGCGCAGCCGGGTGCGCAGCTCCGCAGCAATCGGCGTCATTTCCGGCGGAGAAAGTAGCGGCCGCAGCAAACCTTCGCCACGCAAAATGCCGCGCACGCCCGCTACCCAGCCGCGCCAACTCAGCTGCGCAACAATCATGGTGATGATGGCAATCGTCAGGCCAAGTGCGACGATGAAGATCAGCAGATACTGTCGCGTGTCCTGGCTGCGCCGGTCGATAAAGCTCAGGTCATGCAGCATCACCACTTCGGCAACTTTGCCGGAATCGGTCGTGACAGGATGCACGCCTACATGCACCGGGCCACCCACCAGGTTCAAGCGTGGATCGGGTAGCTCTGAGATTCTCTTGAAGTAGGAGCAAGTCTGGCCGCGCGGAAAAGTTACCGTGAAGCGCAGCAGCTTGCCGTCTGCAGAGCACAGGCCGATGGCGTACAGGCGCTCATCCTGCACCGCACGGTCAAACAGCGATTGCAGGCGTGTTTGTTTGGCGTCAGCAAGCGCTTCGCCAATGGAGTCAGAGAGCGCATTGGTGAGCAGCGAACCGCGCATGTTCAGGTCGCGCGCGAACCAGCGCAGATTGAGCTGATCCATCAGCGGCAATGCAACATATGCCGCCGCCGCCAGCGTAATGACTAACGGGATCAGGAAGCGCAATTGCAAATTGAGGAGTTTCATGGATCGGCTCTCTCATTCGGGGTTTTGCACCGGATGCGGTGCAGCTAACTGCTCTTGCCAGCTTGGCCTGGGGCGTGTGGCGTTGCGTGTCACGCTTTAAGCGGGGCTTGAAGCGCGGCGGTTCTACGTTTGTATTGGAGTGAACTTCAGCCGCAAGGTTGCATACATATCGACGCAGCAGGCGAGCATTGTATATAGTGCGGCCATATCTCTTGAATTCAATGCAATCTGATGCAATGGCAACAGAATCAAACAAACAGGTAATCGCGCCAGGCCCAACTGCGTCACTTGAACTGGCGCTGGTAGGCAACTGCGCCATTGGTGCTCTGGTCGATCAGCGTGGCGCGGTGGTGTGGTGCTGCATGCCACGCTTTGATGGCGATCC
>JBOFGW010000072.1:0-14254 GCA_051649325.1 Burkholderiaceae bacterium
GCCCCCACCCTAACCCTCCCCCGCTCGCTGATGCGGCGGGAGAGGGGACTGGACAGCCCCCCTGCCTTGCAGGCCGCGCCCACGCATCACTTCACCTCAAACCCCTTCATCCCCATCTGCCAAGCAAAAAAGCTATAGATATCCGCCCGCTCTTCTTGCTGCTGCTTCTTCGTGTTGCCCACACCATGCCCGGCCTGGTAATCAAGCCGCATCAACACCGGTTTGCCGCTGGTAGAAGCGGCCATTAAGCGCGCGGCGGTTTTGGTGGTGTGCCACACTTCCACGCGCGGATCGTTCACGCCGTGGGTGAGGAGCACCGCGGGGTATTTGGTACCGTCTTTGATCTGATGGTAAGTGCTCATGGCCAGCAGCGCTTTGAAGCCGGCTTCAGTGGTGCGGGTGCCAAACTCTGGAATGTTGGGCACGCCGTTGGGTGTGATCTCTGCGCGCACCATGTCCAGCGCACCTACGGCGGGCACGACAGCGGCAAACAAATCCGGCCGCTCGGTCATGGCGCGGCCGACCAGAATGCCGCCGGCGCTGCCGCCCAAAATGCCCAGGTGCGCGGGCGCGGTGTATTTGTTGGCAATGAGATATTCCGCGCAGGCAATAAAGTCTTTCCAGGTATTGGGCTTGGTGGTTTGAAAGCCGCCCTTGTACCAGTCTTGCCCATACACGGCTGAGCCACGCGGGTTGGCAATGGCAAAGATGCCGCCGGATTCCATCCACGCCAAACGCCCAGTAGAAAAGAACGGCTCTTCGGTAATGCCGTAGCTGGCGTAGCCGTAGAGCACGGTGGGGTTGGTGCCGTCCAGCTTGATGTTCTTTTTGTGGATGATGCTCATGGGCACCATCGCGCCATCGTGGCTTTTGACCTTGACCTCGGTAGCCACCACGTCTTCCGGCGCATCAAACGGCCCTTGCGGTTGCAGCTTGGTATTGGTCACGGTGCCGTTGGCGGCGACTTGATAGATTTGCCGCGCACGCGTCCAGCTTTGCAGATCGACCAGCACGCCGTCAAAGCGCGGATCGGCGCCGCTCCAATTACTCTCATCCCCAGCCAGGCTAAATGCGCCTTCCACTGGCAGTTTGATCTCTTGCGGCTGCGCACCGGCACCGTAGCCAAGCTTGAACAAGCGCTTGATATTGCCATCGCGCGCTTCTACATACAGCGCATCTTTTGCAGCAGCCATGCCAGTGAGCACACGCTCGCTGGCGAGAATCACTTCTTGCGCCTTGGCAATGTCCAGCCCGGCATTCATGTCGAGCTTGAGCAGCTTGAAGCGCGACGCGCCTTTGTGAGAAAGCGCGTACAGCGTGTTGTTGATGTACACCGCGCTGGTGATCTCGTCTTTTGCGTCGATCACTTTTTTCCACTGCGGCTTGCCGCTTGCGATTGAAGCTTGCGGCGCGGCGTACAAACCAATCTCACGCTGCGTGCCATTGATGACATAACCCAGCGCCCAGCGGCCATCATCCGTGACGCCGCCAAAAGGAATTTCTGCCGGCGTCATTTGCACGCCTGCGGTGCTCAATCCAAAGAATGGTTTGGCTGCCGCAGTGGCCGCCGCCAGCGGCTTGATGTAGACCATGCTGCGCTGAAACTTCTCAGTCTCCGGCGTGCCTTTCTTGAGTTGCTGCAAACGGTTGAACACAATCGACTTGCCGTCCGGCGTAAATGACACGCCGCCAAACTGCGCGCGGTCAATCGGCTGGCCGATCATTTTCTTGCTCTGTACGTCCATCACATAGAGCACAGCGTCTTCACTGCCGGCCTGCGATACGCCATAAGCCACATGGCTGCCGGTGGGCGACACCGCAAAATAGTTGATTGCATGCGGCTTGCCGGTCTTTTTGGTCATCACTTCTGGATCAACCAGCAGTGTTTCCGCGCCTTCCAAACCCTTGCGCATGTACAGCTTGAACTGATTATCTGTGGCACCGCGCTTTTCATAAAAGTACAGATCGCCCGGCGCGCGCACGGGTGCAACCACGCGGGCCGACACCGAATCGTCGTACTTTTGCAAGCGTTCTAAAAAGGTTTGCCGCCCGGTGATGCGCTTGAGCGTGGCGTGGGTGCGGTCGCTGTGCGCCTTCATCCACTTGGCAACGTCAGCATTTTTAACGTCTTCTTTGTAGCGGTACGGATCATCCACCGTGGTACCAAAAAACACCTCGGGCACGTTTTTGACGGCGGCTTTGGGCAATTCTTGTGCGATGCCAGGCATGCTCGCGCCGATAAGCGCCGCTGCCAGCCAGTAAGCAAGTCTCATGGACTTCTCTCCTAATGATCGAAGGATGAGAGCCTAGCGAGCGCGCCGCGTTTGGTCAAACGGTTTGCGACAAGGTGCGTGCAGCCTGCCGCACCGCCTGCGCCAGCGTTTGCAAAAGCTGCGACTGCAAACGCCACGCCTGCCAGTACAGCAGCACATCCAGGGTTTTTCCGGGTGCGATTTCAACCAAGTCGCCGCTGGCCAGCAGCGGCGCCACCAACATCTGCGGGTTCATGCCCCAGCCGATGCCCGCAAGCGCGGCGTGGATAAACCCGTGCGTGGAAGGCACATAGTGCACCGGCGGCGCCACGCGCTTCTTGGTGAGCTGCTTGAGAAAGCGCGTCTGCAGTTCATCCTTGCGATTGAACACATTCACGGGCGCGTGGGCCAGCGCGTCATCGGTGATGCCTTTTGGAAAGTCCCGCTGCATGTACGCAGGCGTGGCCGCGGCCCCATAGCGCATGGCGCCCAGCGGCTCGATCCGGCAGCCTTGCACGGCATGTGGATCGGCCGTGACCGCGGCCAGCACCTTGCCTTGCCGCAGCAAGTTACTGCTGTGGTCTTGATCTTCCACCATCAGTTCAAACTGCGTGCCCAGCAGGCCATGCGCCTGGCCGATGGCCGGCACGAACCAAGTGGCAAGGGAATCTGCATTAACCGCAATAGCAGCGCTGCTACGGCCCGACGCGCCGGACGCTTCAGGCGCAAATGCTTGCAGCGCTTCATGCTCCAGTAGTTGCAGTTGCTGTGCGTGGCGGTACAGCACCGCGCCCGCATCCGTGGGCACGCAGGGCGTTGCGCGCACCACCAGCACCTGACCCAGGCGCTCTTCAAGCAGCTTGATGCGCTGGCTGATGGCCGAGGGTGTGACATGCAAGGCGCGGGCGGCGGCATCAAAGCTGCCTTCACGCACCACACAGGCAAAAGCGGCCAATTGAGCAGAATCGATATGCATTAGCGAAACTAACCAATCCTAAGAAAGTTTCATTTTCCTTTATTTGTTCAAACCTGCAAGATGCCGGCATGACACAGCAGGCAATCGCTCTTCTCACCGGTTTTGGCAGCTCCGCGGCGCTGATCATCGCCATCGGCGCGCAAAACGCCTTTGTGCTTCGGCAAGGGCTCAAGCGCGAGCACGTGGCTGCCGTGGTGGCGTTTTGCGCGCTGTCAGACGCGCTGCTGATCTCCGCGGGTGTGGCGGGGCTGGGCAGCGTGATTTCTGCCAGCCCCTGGCTGCTCGCGCTCGCGCGCTACGGCGGCGCGGCATTTTTGCTGTGGTACGGAATCGCTGCGGCCAGACGCGCACTATCCAGCCAGCACGCGGTGCTTGCCGCGGGCAATGGTGCCGCACTCACACTGCGCGCTGCACTGCTCACTTGCGCAGGATTTACCTTTCTCAACCCGCACGTCTACCTGGATACCGTGGTGCTGCTGGGCGCCCTCTCGAGCCAGCAAACTGCAGATGCGCGGCCGTGGTTTGCAATCGGGGCGATCTGCGCCAGCTTTGCGTGGTTTAGCGGACTGGGCTTTGGCGCGCGGCTGCTCACGCCGCTGTTTGCCAAGCCGCTGGCGTGGCGGCTGCTGGACGGCGCCATTGCCCTGGTGATGTGCGGACTCGCTCTTACACTACTGGCGCGCGGATAACGCCCATCATCGTTACGATCAGGAGGTATATATGGCAACTAAAAGCGAGCAGGTCGTTGATGGTTTGGTTGACGCGTACAACAAGCAAGACGCCCGCCGTTTTGCGGATCTTTTCAGTATGGACGCCACGCTCGGCGACTTTTTGAGTAATGATCAACTCAAAGGCCGCGAAGCGATATTTCAGCGTTTCCAGCAGATGTTTGATGAGTATCCAGAAAACACAACTCGCGTGCTCAATCGCACTGTTATCGGCCGCTTTGTGATTGATCACGAACACGTGTCTCGAAGCAAACAGGGCGAGTCCTTCCAAGTCATGGCGATCAACGAGATCGTTGATGGTCTGGTCAAAAGTCTCACCGTTGTGCGCTGAAGCAGCGATTCGATGGCTGAACCGCTAGACTATCGGCATGGCCATCCACACCGATTCATTTGAACCTGCGCGCATCATCGATGCAAAGCCCGCCTCGCCCAACGAAGAGGCGGTAGAGCGCGCGCTGCGGCCACAGCGCATCGATGAATACGTCGGCCAGCAGAAGATTCGTGATCAGCTGGAAATTTTTATTGGCGCGGCACGCAAACGCAGCGAAGCGCTGGACCACGTGCTGCTGTTTGGCCCGCCGGGGCTGGGTAAAACCACGCTGGCGCACATCATCGCGCGCGAGATGGGTGTCAACCTGCGCGCCACCAGCGGGCCGGTGCTGGAGCGGCCGGGCGATTTGGCCGCGCTGCTGACCAATCTAGAAAAAAATGACGTGCTGTTTATTGATGAAATCCACCGCTTAAGCCCGGTGGTGGAAGAGATTTTGTACCCCGCGCTGGAAGACTACAAAATCGACATCATGATCGGCGAAGGGCCGGCGGCGCGCAGCGTCAAGCTCGATCTGCAGCCCTTCACGCTCGTAGGCGCCACCACGCGCGCCGGCATGCTCACCAACCCGCTGCGCGACCGCTTTGGCATTGTGGCGCGGCTGGAGTTTTACACCGCTGGTGAGCTAGCGCGCATCATCACCCGCTCATCCGCGCTGCTGAACACACCGATTGATGCAGAAGGCGCCGGCGAAATTGCCGCACGCTCCCGCGGCACCCCGCGCATCGCCAACCGCCTGCTGCGCCGCGTGCGCGACTACGCAGACGTGAAAGGCACCGGCCACATCACCCCGCCCATCGCGCAGTTGGCGCTGAAAATGCTGGACGTGGACAACTTGGGCTTTGACGTGATGGACAAAAAACTGCTCGAAGCCGTGATCCACAAATTTGCCGGCGGCCCGGTGGGCATCGACAACCTGGCCGCCGCAATCGGTGAAGAGCGCGAAACGATTGAAGACGTGATCGAGCCGTATCTGATTCAGCAAGGCTACCTGCAGCGCACCCCGCGCGGGCGCATCGCCACGCCGTCTGCGTATCAACACTTTGGGCTGGCGCCGCCGCGCGAAGGGGCGAGCGGGGAGTTGTGGGAAAACGCGTGAATTTTTAAGGACTTGCACGCAATATCCATGCGAGTTTTGGGGCATTTTTGCCTGAAAAGCCGCATGGATATTGCGCGACCGATTTCAGTTAAGTGAACCTAAGCCAATGTTCCGTATGCCACAGTTTCTCCACCACTTCGCATGCTTCGATTGTCAACGTTCGTTCAAGCGCCCAGCAACACGCGACTCTTCAAGTGGGAGCGCGCATCTCGCCGAATCGGAGCTATCGCACAGTTGCCCAAACTGCGACCACAAAATGGCATTTATGGGGCGAAACTTTTCCAGACCACCAAAGATCGACAATTCGGCGTGGCTTGCAGCGCAGAGTCTTTGGGAAGCAGGTTTCCGATTTTCAGGTAGCGGCGCTCACCCAGATCCAGCGCTTCCAAGAACCAAGCAAGAAGTAGCCACGTTTATCTTAGAAAATCCGAACCACTACCAAAAGATCGGGCCACCAAATAAATGGAGTGAGTACAAGTAAAAACTTCAAAAGTAATCCGCACGAACTAATGTTCGACGGGAACTGATTCAGTTGAAAGCAGAAACGCAATATCCATGCAGGTTTTGGGGCGTTTTGGCTGGAAAAGCTCATGGAGATTGCGTAGCGCACTTGGGATGATCCGTCATTCCGAGCGGAGCGAAGAATCTCATCGTTCGACGTAGCAGATTCCTCGCTGCGCTCGGAATGACAGTGCATGTAGGTCGCAGTGGCTTGTCACATATCACCTATCGGCTGTGACCACAAAACTCACCGCGCCTTCGGCTTCGCCTCCAACCCGCGCAGCGCGGGCTTGACGGTGTAGCCCTTGGCGCGCAGCAATTCCACCAAGCCCTGCTTGCCCGCAAGATGCAGCGCGCCGACTCCAACGAACAGACGCTTGTCGGCGGCAAGCTTGTCGATTTTTTCTGCCATCTCGCGGTTGCGTTTGTAGATCAGCTCGTCGAGGAAAAACCGGTCGGGCGCGTTGCTTGGGTCATATTCCGCCAGCAACGCGGCTTCGAGCAGGCCGAGCTGGCCGCTTTCCCACGCGCGCACAAGTTCTGCCACGGTCTGGGTGGCCTTGCCGGAGGCGATGTCGTCCAGCGCCTGCTGCACAAATTCGCGCTTGAGCGGCTCGTTCATGCCGTCAAAAATCGCCAGTTGTTTGGTAAAGCTTTCGAGCGCGACGATGGGCGTGCCGCGCGGGGTGACCACAGCAGTCAAGAACATCTCTGTGCCGGCCTCTGAGGTGTAGCCGTCGCGCGCCATGGCCAATAGGCTCAAGGTGAGCGCCGCCATCCAGGGCTTTTGCTTGAGCATTTCACTTTCGGGCAAGTTCAGCTCGCGCGCGAGTGTGCTGGCCTTCTCGCGCAGGGGCTTGGGCAGCGCCTGCCAGTTGGGGCTGCCTTGCGGCTCGAGCGCGTAGCGGGCGTAGGCACTTTGCAGATCGTTGGTATCGGTCAGATTGGCTTCCATCACCAGCGTTTGCGCACCCACCAGCGGCGCGATCACGCCCCAGTCCATCGGAAACCACGCCGCCTTGCCGATGTGCAGCGTGCCCATCAGCGTGTGTGTCTTGCCGTTCTTTTCAAAGACGTAGAGCGGGCCGCGCGGCGTGGCGGCGTCAATCGCCGCGGCGATTTCTTGCGGGCTGGGCGTTGGCGCGGTTTGCGCGTGGGCAATCTGTAGGCCGACGGTAGAAAGCAGCGCGGCGGCGAAGGTGCTGACAAGATGCGGCAGGCGTGACATGGTGGATTTCCTTGCGGATGATGGCTGCATCGTTGCACAACGGAGCAGGCCGTGCCAACGCGCAGGACGGGCGCGGGGTTTGGCGGGATGAGTGGCCGGCTGGACCAAACGGCTGGTGCAGTTACTTCCAGCGGTTCCAAGCGTCCAGCACGGCGTTGGGGTACGGGTCGCGCCCGCGGCTGCCGTTGTAGCGGCCCAGCGCCAGAAACAGGTTGCCGTTTTCGCGGTCAAGATAGTGGCGCAAAATCGTGCAGCCAAAACGCAAATTGGTCTGCATGTGGAAAAGCTTGCGCACATCGCCATCACCGATCAGACGCGTCCAAAACGGCATCACCTGCATGTAGCCGCGCGCGCCCACCGAGCTGATGGCGTATTTGCGAAAGTTCGATTCCACCTGGATCAAGCCCAGCACCAGCGAAGGTTCAAGGCCCGCGCGCTTGGATTCGTAGTAGATCACCTCCAGCAGCTCGCGCCGCGTGCGCCGATCCATCTCCGGCCGCCGCTTGGCCAGGCGGTCGCTCATGTCGCCCAGCCATTTGAGATAGCGGATGCGATCGTTGATGTCGTCATAGTTGACCTTGCGCGGCCCTTCGTCCGCCACCGCCGCGGCCAGCGCGGTTTGCACGTTGAAGGAGAGCGTTTCTTCGCGCTGCGCACCGGCGTGAGCGAGGTCGCTGGCGAGAAAAAACACGGCAAAAAGAAGCGAATACGCAATATTTATGCGGGTTTTCAACCGTTTTTGGCTGGAAATGCGCATGGATATTGCGTAGTGCTGCTCTAAATGCATTCGATTCACTTCCTGATTGCCGCCTTCACATGCGCGCACGCTGCTTCCAGCGCCACTTGCGTTGCTGCGGCGTCGCGCCGGTGCTGGTACTCCACTTTGCCTTCCTTCAGCGCGCGCTCGCCCACGGTGATGCGGTGCGGCACGCCAATCAGTTCCCACTCGGCAAACATTACGCCGGGGCGCTCGCCGCGGTCGTCCAGAATCACATCCACGCCTTGGGCTTTGAGCTGTGCATATAAATTGTCTGCGGCCTCTTTCACGGCCGGAATCCGGTCATACCCGAGCGCGCAGACCACGGCTTCAAACGGTGCAATGGCGTCCGGCCAGATCATGCCTTTGTCGTCGTGGTTTTGTTCAATCGCCGCGCCCAGAATGCGGGTGACGCCGATGCCGTAGCAGCCCATTTCCATCAGCGCTGGCTTTTGGTTCTCGTCCAGGAACGTGGCGTTCATGTCCTTGGAGTATTTGGTGCCGAGGTAGAACACATGGCCCACTTCAATCCCGCGCTCAATCGCCAGCACGCCTTTGCCGTCCGGTGATGGATCGCCCACGACAACGTTGCGGATGTCGGCCACCACGTCTGGCTCTGGCAGATCGCGGCCCCAGTTCACGCCGGTCAGATGATGGCCGGCTTGATTTGCACCGCAGACAAAGTCGCTCATGTTGGCCACCGTTCGGTCGGCTACAACCTTCACCGGCTTGACGGTCTTGATCGGCCCCAGATAGCCGGGCGGCGTGCCAAAGGTGTCGATGATCTCTTTTTCGCTCGCCATCCGAAAGCCCTGTTTTAGACCTTCAACCTTGCTGGCCTTGACTTCGTTCATATCATGGTCGCCGCGCACCAGCAGCAAATAGATCTGCGGCGCGGTGCCGTCCATGGTCTCCGTTGCGAGCACCAGGCTTTTGATGGTGCGCTCAATCGGGATTTTTAAGAATTTGGCCACGTCTGCGCAGGTGGATGCGCCCGGCGTAGGCGTGTTGACCATTGGCTCCGTGGCCGCCGCGCGGGCACCCAGCAGCGGCAGCGCCTCCGCCGTTTCCATATTGGCGGCGTAATCGCTGGTGGGGCAATAGACAATGGCGTCTTCACCTGTTTCAGCAATCACTTGGAACTCTTCGCTTTTGTCACCACCAATCGCGCCGCTGTCCGCAGCCACGGCGCGGTAGGTCAGGCCAAAGCGGTCAAAAATCTTGCGGTAGGCAGCGGCCATGATTTGGTAGCTTTTCAAGGCATCTTCCGGCGTGCGGTCAAAGCTGTAGGCGTCTTTCATGGTGAACTCGCGCCCGCGCATCAGGCCAAAGCGCGGCCGCCGCTCGTCGCGGAACTTGGTCTGGATGTGATAGAAATTCTTGGGCATCTGGCGCCAGCTCTTGATTTCTTGCCGGGCGATGTCGGTAATCGCTTCTTCGCTGGTGGGCTGCAAAATAAAGTCGCGCCCGTGGCGGTCTTTGATGCGGCACAGCTCCGGGCCGTACGCCTGCCAGCGGCCGCTTTCCTGCCACAGCTCGGCCGGCTGCACCACCGGCATCAGCAGCTCAATGGCGCCGGCGGCGTTCATTTCGTCGCGGATGATGCCTTCTACCTTGCGGATGATACGCAGCCCCATCGGCATGTAGTTGTACACGCCGGCGGCCAGCTTTTTGATCAGGCCACCGCGCACCATGAGTTTTTGGCTGACGATATCGGCATCGGCCGGGGCTTCTTTGAGGGTGGAGACGTGAAATTGGCTGGCGCGCATGAATGCTTTCTGGAAAGGGATTTGATTGCCCGGCGGCGATGTGGTTGAATGGGTTTAACGTATTGTAAAAGTTTGAGGTTGTTGTCATGCTCGACAAGGAAGGCTACCGCCCGAATGTCGGCATTGTGCTGCTGAACCACAAGAATGAGGTTTTCTGGGGCAAACGGGTTAAAGAACATTCATGGCAGTTTCCGCAAGGCGGCATCAAGTACGGGGAAAGCCCCGCGCAAGCGATGTACCGCGAACTTGAGGAAGAAACCGGTCTTCGCCCCGAGCACGTGAAAATTCTCGGCCGCACGCGCGGGTGGTTGCGGTATCAGGTGCCGGATCATTGGATTCGCCGTGAGTGGCGCGGCTCGTACAAAGGCCAGAAGCAAATCTGGTTTGCGCTGCGCATGCTCGGCCACGACAGCGATGTGAAGCTGCGCGCCTCCACGCACCCGGAATTCGACGCCTGGCGCTGGAGCGATTACTGGGTCGAGCTGGATTCGGTGATCGAGTTCAAGCGCGAGGTGTATCAGCTGGCGCTCACCGAGCTGTCACGCTACGTGTTCCGCAAACCTGA
Source organism: Burkholderiaceae bacterium (assembly GCA_051649325.1). GTDB lineage: Bacteria > Pseudomonadota > Gammaproteobacteria > Burkholderiales > Burkholderiaceae_C > JBJOQV01. The sequence goes on from JBOFGW010000072.1 coordinate 10,204, forward strand.
GGTCAACCGCTATCTGCGCGGCCACGTGCATTTTGACGACCCCGATCTGCCGGAATTTCTCGACAGCCAGACGCACGAGCCGATCAAGGACTAAGGCCTGTTTCGCGCAAGACAAAAAGTTCTTGCGTCTCAAGCTCCTCCCCCTTCAAGGGGGAGGTTGGGAGGGGGATGGGTATGTCTTGGCAGTTTTTGAGGCAGCCCCCCATCCCCACCCTAACCCTCCCCTTGAAGGGGAGGGAATTAAATCTACGTCGTGACATATAAGGCTGGAGTTAATGAGGCGCTAGCACCTACAGCAGCGTGCGCGAGGCCATGCGCACCGCGCTCCCGGCCTTGCGCATCGCCGCCAGCCAGACCCGTACGCTGTCAAACCAGCCGCCTGGCACATCGCTTGGCGCTTGCGCGGCGTTTTGCGGCGTAGCGCCGGCTTCTTGCGCCGGCAGAATGTAGGCGTTGGCGCCATCCAGCCGCGGGCCGTTTTCGTGCCGCGCAATCCAGGCATCATGGTCGGCACGCAGCGCTGGGCTTGCGAGCGTAAACAGCGCATCGTCTAGGCTGCGCTGCAGATTGACGCGCACCCGCTCCGGCAGATCGGTGCGCATGCTGGCCGCTTCAGACAATTGCGCGTGCGCTGCGGCGATCTCAGCAGCAGTCGCGCCGCGTTCAACGCGCAGAATTTGGTAGGCGGTGTAGCCGAACTTCATGAAAGTAGGGGCGGTTTTTGTTGGCTCGTTCTGCGTGCAAGTCTACGAAGCGTGCAGCGCAAAAACATCGGCACACATGTGAAAAATAGTTTCACTCCCCATAACATGGGAGAGCCTGCACACCGCAGCGCAACACTGCTTCAATCCGCTGTGCCTGCACATGAAGATGGTTGCCAAATCGTCCATGACACTTACGCTGCGGCGCAGGGCATGCGCTACGCGGCGCATGCAACAATCGCGGTTTTGCTTCGCTGCCTCAAACGCCCAGCCCCATGCTTGAACTCCGCGCCGCCATTGCCGCCATGCCCGCCAGCCGGATCCGCGAGGTCGCCAATGCCGCCATGCACCGCAGTGACGTGCTCGCCTTCTGGTTTGGTGAGAGCGATCATCCGCCGCCGCCCGCAGCCGTTGCCGCGCTAAACGATTCCATCGCACGCGGCCAGACGCTTTACAACGCCAACCTGGGCGAGCCGGCCCTGCGCGAAGCGATTGCGCGCTATACGGCCGCGCTACACGGCAAGCCAATGAGCGCAGACCGCATCGCCGTCACCAGCGCCGGCGTCAACGCGCTGATGATCGGCATGCAGGCGGTGGTGAATGCGGGCGACCGCGTCGTGGCGGTCACGCCGGTGTGGCCCAATCTGATCGGCATTCCCACCATCCTGGGCGCAGAGGTGGTGCGCGTGCCGCTTACGATGACGGCGCAGGGCTTCAAGCTGGATATGGATGCGCTGCTCTCAGCCGCGCGGCCGGGCACCAAGGCGCTGATCATCAATTCGCCCAACAACCCCACCGGCTGGACAATGACCGCCGCAGACCAGCTCACTGTGCTGGCGCATTGCCGCAAGCACGGCATTTGGCTCTTTGCCGACGAGGTGTACGAACGCCTGTACTACGCCGGCAAGCCGGGCGATCGCGCGCCAAGCTTTTTAGACATCGCTGATGAAAGCGATGCCCTCTTCACCGTCAATAGCTTTTCCAAAACCTGGGCGATGACGGGCTTTCGCTTAGGCTGGCTCACAGCGCGCGCAGACGTGATGCCGCATCTGGCCAAACTGCTTGAGTTCAACACTTCCTGCGCGCCCAGTTTTGTGCAGCGCGCTGGCGTGGCTGCGATTGAGCAGGGGCAGGCCACGACGGACAGTTTCATCAAGCAAGCGGGGCAAGCGCGCGACATGATCGTGGTGCACCTATCTGCCATGCCGCGCCTGACCTTGAGCAAGCCCGATGGCGCGATGTACGCTTTTTTCAAGATTGACGGCATGACGGATGCGCTCTCCGTGTGCAAACAACTCGCGGCCGACTACGGCCTGGGCCTTGCACCCGGCAGCGCATTTGGACCGGAGGGTGAAGGTTTCATCCGCTGGTGTTTTGCCAGCTCACCCGCGCGGCTAGCCGACGGGCTGCAAAGATTCAGTACTTTTATGGAAAAACAGTAAATGGCAAAGAAGTTGTACGAGGTCAAAAAAAGCGGTGTGCATGGCAAAGGCGTGTTTGCCGCGGTGGATATTCCCAAAGGCACGCGCATCATCGAATACAAAGGCGAGCTGATCTCAGACGCCGAGGCCGACCGCCGCCACCCCTGGAACCCGGACGATCCGTTCCACACCTTTTTCTTCTCGCTGGAAACCGGTGAGTGCCTGGATGCTAGCTACGGCGGCAACGCCGCGCGCTGGATCAACCACTGCTGCGCGCCCAATTGCAAGGCAGAGGAAGAAGACGACGATCAAGACCGCCCGCACGTCTACATCTACGCCAAGAAAAACATCAAAGCCGGCGAAGAACTCAATTACGACTACAAACTGCAGCTCGGAGAAAAAGTCACCAAACAAGACCGGCTCAACTACGAATGCCGCTGTGGCGCAAAGAAATGCCGCGGTACGATGTTGGATGTAAAAAAATAGTTCTACGCAATATCCATGCGGGTTTTGAGGCATTTTTGCCTCAAAACCCTCAAGAAACCTACGTGATCTCTCTTGAATACGTGTGCCGTAGCATTACGGCATGCAACTCAAATGGCTTGAAGATCTGATTGCGCTGGCGCAAACGCGCAGCTTCTCACGCGCTGCGCAACAACGCCACATCACGCACCCCGCGTTTGGCCGGCGTATCAAAGCGCTGGAGCGTTGGGCTGGTACGCCGTTAATCGAGCACGGTATTTCACCGGTGAAGCTAACGCCCGCGGGAGAAACGCTGGTGGAGGCTGCACGCGAGACCATCGCATTACTGAACGACGCACGCCGGCAGTTGCAGCCTGGCGCGTTAGCAGAAAGCGCAGTATCCGTTGCCACCGGCCGCACGCTCGCGCGTACGCTGTGTGCGGATTGGATGGCGCGCGTCCAGCGCAGCACCGGCGCTTCGGTGCGCTGGAAAGTGATCACACGCGAACTCAATCTCACCGTTGCGATGCTGGAAGAGGGTGTGGCGCATTACCTGCTGTGCTACTACCACCCGGCGCTGTCGATTGCGCTTAGTGCGCAGCGCTACATGCACATCAAGGTGGGTGACGAAAAACTGGTATTGGTGAGCAAGGCCAATGCCAGCGGAGCGCCACAATGGCTGCTAGACACTCGCCGCGCAAAAACGCCCGCACCATTGGTGACCTACGCGCCATCGCTGGCGCTGGGCAAATTGGTGCTTGATCATCTCAAAAGCAGCGCCGTCGCCGCCCAGCTTACGCCGCACATCGAATGCGATTCGGCGGACGCGGCGCAGGAATACGTGCTTAAGGGGATGGGGGTGGCGTGGCTGCCGTGGTCACTGGTGACGCCGATGATCAAGCGCAAATTACTGGTGCCGCTTGCCGGCAAGGCCGAGGAAATTGCTATTGAAGTGCGCCTGTACCGGCCAAAACGCAAGTTGCCGCCTGCGGCAGAGCAGGTTTGGCAGCATTCGGGCTAACCCAAAACAGCACAGAGTAGTGCTGTTTTGGCACATCCGCAGCAAAACATCTGGGCACAATGGCGGAAAATTTCTGGAGACCGTCATGCCTCTTACTCGCACGCTGAGCTGTCTTGCATTGGCTGCTGCTTCGATGACCGCGCAGGCGCAAACCGACTACCCCAGCAAACCCATCACACTCGTTGTTGGCTACCCGCCTGGGGGCAGCACGGATTTGACCGCACGCGTGGTCGGCGCAGAGCTGGCCAAAAAGCTCGGCCAACCGGTGGTTATTGAAAATGTGGGCGGCGCCGGCGGCGCATTGGGGGCGCAACGCGTCGTATCGGCGCCGGCAGACGGCTATACGCTGCTGCTGGGCAGCAACAACGAGACGGTGATCAACAAGTTCATCAACCCCGCAATCAAATACGATGGATTGAAAGATTTCACGCCAATTGGTTATGTGG
>JBOFGW010000073.1:0-4826 GCA_051649325.1 Burkholderiaceae bacterium
TGAAAACCGTGATTGAGACCGAAGATGATGTCAAACGCGCCACACATGCGCAGACTTTGCTGGCGCCGCGTTTCTATAGCACTGACTACAAAGCGATGGATAGCATCAATGTTGATCCAGTGCGCGCCGAGTGGGATCAGATGATGCTGGAGTACGAAGGTGACAATAATCATGATCACTTTCAGCGCACACCTGAGTTTGCAAAGGAAGTGGCGGAGTTGATTCCAGCGCTCTCGCCAGAATTGCGGCAAGAGTTTTTAGATTTTCTCATTAGCTCAATTACGTCAGAGTTCTCTGGCTGCGTGCTCTATAACGAAATCAAGAAGCACGTTGATAACCCTGACATCAAGCAACTGATGACCTATATGGCGCGGGATGAATCTCGCCACGCCGGATTCATCAACCAGTCGTTGAAAGACTTTGGGCTCGGCGTTGATCTTGGCGGGCTCAAGCGCACTAAGGCCTATACTTACTTTAAGCCGAAGTACATCTTCTATGCCACGTATCTTTCAGAGAAGATTGGGTACGCGCGTTACATCACGATTTTCCGCCAGCTTGAACGCCATCCGGACAAGCGCTTCCACCCGATCTTCCGCTGGTTTGAACGCTGGTGCAATGATGAGTTCAGGCATGGTGAATCTTTCGCGCTAATCATGCGCGCCAATCCACACCTGCTGCGCGGTCTAAACACACTTTGGATTCGGTTCTTCTTATTGGCGGTCTATGCCACCATGTACGTGCGCGACCACACGCGGCCGATGCTGCATCAGGCGATGGGTTTTGATCCGACCCAATACGACTATCAAGTGTTTCGCATTACTTCGGAAATCTCGCGGCAGGTATTCCCACTCACGCTAGACACTGATAGCCCTGCATTCCGTGCTGGGCTTGATCGTTTGTTCAAGATTTCTGAGAAATTAAGCCGCGCCAAAGCACAAGGCGGTCCACTTGGACTTATGAAGCAAGCCTGGTGGGCGAGCCTGGGGCTCGCAACATTCGCGCGGCTTTACTTCTTACCGACAGTGCCAAACGCCCTGCCGCAGTCAACCCGCATGGCACCCGCGTGGTAAAGAAAGGCATCTGACTTGTGACGCTGTTCGGCTGGCCGCTGATCTATACGCTGTTCGTCTGGTGGTTTAGCACCGGTGTCATTCTGTATTTGAATGGACTGCCGCGCTGGACCTTCAAATGGACCATGGCTGGAACAACGGCTTTGCTCGTCGTTGCTCTGGCCGGTCTCCACACAAGCAAAACCGATACCTCAATCAGTGGTGCCTATCTTGCATTTAGTTGCAGCGTGCTGGTGTGGGCTTGGCAAGAGGTAGCGTTTCTGCTCGGTTACGTGACTGGGCCGCGCCGAACGGAGTGCCCACCGGATGCAATCGGCAGCAGGCGATTTGCTCTCGCACTAAGGACAGTTCTACATCATGAGTTTGCGCTGATCGTGCTTGCCGCCATTGTTGTGGCGGTGACGTGGGATGGGCAAAACCTCACCGGTCTTTGGACTTTCTTAACGTTATGGCTGATGCGCCAAAGCGCTAAGCTCAACATTTTCCTTGGTGCACGCAACCTGAGCGAGAGCTTCCTGCCCGCACACTTGCAATACATGCAAAGCTACTTTCTGCGGCGGCGCATGAATCCGCTTTTTCCCGTATCCGTGTTTGTAGCGATACTGCTCGCTGGTTTGCTATGGAATACTGCTTTGCATTCCAGTGCGAGCAGCTTCCAGGCGGTTTCATTCACGCTCGTGGCAACACTCATGAGCTTGGCGGTTCTTGAGCATTTGTTCATGATGCTGCCCTTCCCTCCCGAGGCGCTGTGGCGCTGGGCAATGCGCAAACCCGTGGAGGCCGCATGGCGACCAGCACCTATCGTGAAGTAACGGCTGCCGGCCTGATGCCACTGCAGCACACCACGTCCGGCGACCAGCATGGCACCCCCGCAATTCCCAGGCAAGCACCACATGCGGTTGTGATTGGCAGCGGTTTTGGCGGCCTTGCGGCAGCAATTCGCCTGTCTGTCAAAGGCTATCGCGTCACGATTCTTGAGCGTCTGGATGGTCCGGGCGGGCGCGCATATGTTCACCGCAAAAATGGTTATGTCTTTGACGCCGGCCCAACGATTGTCACTGCGCCGCAATTGTTTGAAGAACTTTGGCAGCTATGCGGTCGCAAACTTTCAGACGATGTAGATCTAAGGTTGATGGACCCGTTCTACCGTGTGCGTTTTGACGACGGCACTCACTTTAACTACAACGGTTCACTAGAGGCAATGAAGGCAGAAGTTGCCCGCATCAGCCCAAGCGATCTGGCTGGATATGAAAAGTTTTTAGCCGAGGCCGAAAACTGTTACAAGCACGGGTTCATTGAACTTGGCTCCGTGGCTTTTGATAGCGCAGGCGATCTTTTGACCGCTTTGCCTTCCATGGTCAAGATGCGTGCGTGGCGTACGTTGTATTCGATGGTGTGTGGCTACATAAAACACCCAAAACTGCGCGTTGTATTGACGCTGCAGTCCTTGCTCATTGGTGGAAATCCGTTCGGTGTTACCTGTGTATACAGTCTAATTGCCTCGCTGGAACGCCGCTTTGGCGTGCACTGGGCAATTGGCGGCACTGGTGCGTTGATTCAAGGCATGCTCAAGCTCTTGCAGGAGCGTGGCGTACAGATTCGCTACAACAGCACAGTAAGAAAAATAGCGATCAAACCCACGGCGGGTAAGCCGCGCACTATGGGCGTTGAGCTGGAGAATGGCGACATGATTGCCGCCGATATGGTGGTGAGCAACGCAGATGCAGCTTGGACTTATCAAAACCTGATCGAACCTGCTTACCGCCGGGTGTGGACCGACAAGAAGCTCGCCAAGGCAGACTATTCCATGAGTCTGTTTGTGTGGTACTTCGGTACCCGCAAGCAGTATGCAGATGTTCCGCATCACATGATGGTACTGGGGCCTCGGTATGAAGGCTTGCTGACCGATATCTTCAAACGCAAGGTACTGGCAGAAGACTTCAGCCTGTATCTGCATCGCCCCTCCGCAACCGATCCATCTATGGCGCCGCCAGGGTGCGACACGTTTTATGTGCTTTCACCCGTGCCGCATTTGGATAGCGGCACAGATTGGAACGAAATCGGTGAGCGCTACCGCCAGGCCGTCGCCAAGCGCCTGAATGACACGGTGCTACCGGGATTTGAGGCGCACGTAGAGGAATCGTTTTTCATCACACCGCAGCACTTTAAAGACCGGCTGCTCTCCGCCAAGGGCGCCGCGTTTGGATTTGAGCCACTGCTGCTTCAGAGCGCATGGTTTCGCCCACACAACCGCAGCGAGGATATTGCCGGCCTATACATGGTGGGTGCCGGCACGCATCCAGGCGCGGGCATTCCCGGTGTGCTCTCATCAGCCAAGGCGCTGGACTCTGTAGTTCCAGCAGCGCATCTGTACGAGGTATGAACATGGCCTCGACCAGCGTGGATCTGGATGTCTGCGTGCAGTTGATGCGCGGCGGTTCCAAGTCGTTTTTTGCTGCGTCGCGCCTACTGCCCAAACGGGTCAGAGCACCGGCTACGGCGCTTTATGCGTTCTGCCGGCTCGCAGACGATGCGATTGACATGAGTACGAACCAGGCGCTGGCCATGCGAAATCTTCACGCGCGCCTTAGCGCCATCTATGACAGCGCGCCGCAAGACTATGCAGCAGACCGCGCGCTGGCGCAGGTGGTGCATGCCTACGATATTCCGCAAGAGATTCTTGCCGCCCTGCTCGAAGGGTTCGCTTGGGACGCGCAGGGCAAGAAGTACGAGAGCATCGAAGATCTGCACGCCTATGCCGCGCGCGTTGCCGGCACAGTCGGCGCGATGATGTGCATCATCATAGGCGCGAAAGACCCGGCCACACTGGCGCGCGCCTGTGAACTGGGCGTGGCCATGCAACTGACCAACATCGCCCGGGATGTGGGCGAAGATGCCCGCGCTGGGCGGCTTTACCTGCCCCGCGCATGGATGCGTGAAGCAGGGCTGTACCCAGATGTATGGCTGCGCGAGCCGCAGTTCAACCCCGCACTCGCCAGTGTCATTGCGCGGCTGCTTGCGCACGCAGACACGCTGTATGCGCGGGCGGACAGCGGCGTAGCCAAGCTGCCGCGCGATTGCCGCCCTGCCATCCGCTCTGCCCGGCTGGTGTATGCGGAGATTGGACGCCAGCTTGAACGCATGGGGCTGGATGCCATCGGCGCGCGTGCAGTCGTCCCCACACGCCGCAAGTTGCTGCTTATCGCACGCGCTACAAGCGCAGCCGTGTTTGCCAAAACGTTGCCGAGCAGCCCGCAGCCCTTGCCAGCGATTCAGTTTTTGGTTGATGCAGCGGCCAAGCAAGAGCAGGTCAAACTCGACAACAAGAATTTCTATCAACGCACTATCTGGGTGATTGGCCTGTTTGAACGCTTGGTGGAAGAAAAGTATCAAGCAAACATGGCATCATCTTCCATGTCAAATAATCACCCAAGCAACTTAGTTCTTTAATCCGCTCGGCCACATATGGCGTTCATTGTCACAGAACTCTTTCTTGTATTTGGCGGCGCGTTGGCTTTCGCTTGGTGGCAACTGCGTGACTTAAAGAAAGAAGCGGAAAAACGCCGCGCCACACAGCCACCGAAATCACAGACAGATGTGGCATCAAGTAAATCTGACTAGTCACATTCACGCTGTCCAGTAGCGGATAACTTGCTGGCGGTGCTAATGCCCCATTGCGGAAAGCCATTCCCTTGTGAATTCAATACTTTGATTGACATACGCAATATCCATGCGCCTTTTGAGCCATTTTTGCCT
>JBOFGW010000074.1:0-5519 GCA_051649325.1 Burkholderiaceae bacterium
TGCCGGAATCGCCGCTTTGCGGGCCGGTAAATGTGCCCACGTACTTGCCCTGTGCGTCTTTCTTGCCGGTGCCGTTGATCACGGCGTTGCGCAGGTCGAACTTGAGCGTCAAGGTGCCGTCGGCGGCCAGCTTGCCTTCTACTTTGTAGGCTTTGCAGTTGCCGCCGCCAATGCCGGCACCGCCGGTAATAGCGTTCACATCGGTTTCAAGCTTGTCGGCCAGCGTTTGCACTTTGTCGCCAAAGGCTTTGAAGGCAATGTTCATGTCGGCCAGGAATTTATCGATCAAGGCTTTAAGCGCGGCTGAATCGTTGGCCGCCGCCTTGCGGTCTTCTTGGAATTTATCGACCAGCGCTTTGACCTTGTCGGCCAGTTCTTTGCGCGCGGCATCTACATCTTTGGCGAACTGCGAGGTCAGTGCGGCGATCTGTTTTTTCTGATCGTCCGTCAAGTTCGGGCGCTCTTTGTCATCGCCGCCCACCACCAGCACGCCTTTCACATCTGCGGAGCCATCTGCCGCCGGCTTTTCGCTCACCAGCTTCAAATCACCCTTGAGCATGGTGCCCTTGCTGGGGCCTGTATCCACCGTGGCAGCAAAGTCCAGCTTGAGCGAAACCCATTTTTTATCGGTACTGCTATTTTTGTCTGCCAGCGTGACCGACAGGTCCGTGTCGGTGGCCACCGCTGTGGCAGTCACCGGTGGTTCAAGATCCTCGGTGCCACCGCAGCCCACCAAAAACGCGGCTGCGAGCGCCGTGATGATGAGCGTGGACTTGAACTTGTGGGACAGTGTGCGTTTGGGTGTATTCATCAGGCTGTACCTCTTACGTCAACAGGGATTCAACTAAGGGTAAAAACGTAGGTATTGAGCCGGGATGTTTCATAAAGTTCGCAGAAAATGGCCAGATGGCGCCTAACGTGGTGCATTTTGGGTATGTTTGCGCTTCAAAAAACTTCAAAGCTGACATAAAGCGCAGTGCTGCAAGAGCCAATACGCAGTAGTCATGCGCCTTTTCAGCCAAAAATGCTTGAAAAAGCCCATGGAATCTGCGTTCTGTGCTTTCAGCGCAGCCTGTAGCGCAATCGTGTCTACTGATGTTTTCACGCGCGCAGAGACACAGGTAACCGATGAATCCCAATCCTCTTGCAGCATGGCACCGCATCGTGCATGAGCGTAATCCTGCCGGGCTGGATGCGCTGCTCGCCGATCAAGTGGTGTTTCACTCGCCAGTGGTGCACACGCCGCAGCACGGCAAGGCCGTCACCACGCAGTATCTCAGCGCCGCGCTGCAGGTGTTTGGCGGCCCGTCATTTCGCTACGTGCGCGAGGTAGCCGGCAGCCATGATGCGGTACTGGAGTTTGAAGTAGAGATCGACGGCATTACCGTCAACGGCGTAGACATGCTCACGTGGGACGACGCCGGCAAGATTACGCAGTTCAAAGTGATGGTGCGGCCGCTCAAAGCGATTCAAATCATCCATCAAAAAATGGCAGAGATGTTGCAGGCGCGCCGGTAAACAGCACGTGTTGCGCGCGCCCGCCGCCTGCCGCGCATAACGCCTGCGGCTACTAGAATGCCGCGATGATCCCTCTCGATCCGCGCACGGCCGCGGCGTATGGCGCAGTGATCGCCCTGTTGGTTGGCGGCGTGCTGGGGCTGATGCATCGCCGGCTTTCGCCCGACACACAGCCCAGCGCGTCCGACTGGCGCATCAGCACCCTGCTGGTCGCGCTCGCCGGCGTGCTGCAGGTGTTTCATCGCTGGCTGCCCACCGCTTTAGTGCTGCTGCTGAGCAACTTGATGATCATGATGGGCTTTACGCTGTATTGGCGGGCAATGCGCCGCTTTTACGGGCAGCGCGATACGCTGTGGTTGTTTGCACCGCCCATACTCGTGCTGGCCGTTATTTATTGGTACACCACGGTAACGCCCAACTTTGAAGCGCGCGTCGCTGCTGCCACGGTGGGGCTGACGCTGCCCACCTTTGCCGCCGTCTGGACGCTGCATCGCCATCGCCGCGAATACACGCTGACGTCACGCACGATCTTGATGACCATATTCCTGGCCGCCGGCGGGTTTTTGCTGTTTCGCGGCGTGTACTACGTGCTGCATCCCGGCATCGCGGCCACCTCGATGGATGGCAACCATTGGCTGACGGTGATCTCGCCGCTGGGCCTGCTGCTGCTACCGATTGTGGGCACCACGGCCTTCTTGGCGCTGTGCATCGAGCGAATTCGCGCGCAGTGGGAGCACGCTGCCGCCACCGATTACCTAACCGGTCTGCCCAACCGCCGCACCATCACCGCCACCGGCCAGGCGCGGTTCAACACCGCACGCCGCACCGGGCGTGGCTTTGCGGTGGCGGTGATCGATCTGGACCACTTCAAATCCATCAACGACCGCTTTGGCCATGAAGTGGGCGACCTAGCGCTCAAGCACGTGGCCGGCGTGCTGGAACACACCTGCCGTGGCCCACACATGGCCGGCCGGCAAGGCGGCGAAGAGTTTGTGGCACTGTTTGAAGATGTAGACGCCGCCGGCGCACACACCGCCGCAGAGCGCATCCGCCACGCGATTGAAGCCGCGCCATTTTCGGCCGGCAGCGCGCCGCTGACGATTACCGCGTCCATTGGCGTGGGTGTCATCGCGCCGCAAGACAAAGTATTCGACGATGTTTTGCGCCGCGCCGACCAAGCGGTGTACGCCGCCAAGCAGGCGGGGCGCAATCGTGTTGTATTGCCAGATGCGTCCTAAAGACACGGCTTAAAACGCAGCCAAGGCCGCTTTGCAAGTGCTCTACGCAATATCCATGAGATTTTTCAGCCAAAAATGCTCGAAAAAGCTCATGGAATAAGCGTGTAGCCTTACGGCGTACCGCGCACCATGCTCATAATCTTGCCCGCATCCAGTGTTTTGGCCTTGGCTTGAATCTCTGGCAGATATTTGGCCTGCATTTGCTTAGCTGGGCCGAGCAGCTCACTGAAGGTACTTTGCAGCACGGCCGAATTCATCTGCCGGCCGCCAGCGTAGTAACGCTTGGCCAATTGCCCCAGCGCGTAGGTGCTGGCAAAAGAGAACGCCATGCCGGTGGCGGTACTGCCCAGCCCGCCAATCATGCGGCCGCCGACTTTGCCCAACAAGCCGCCAATCAGCTTGCGGCCAAACTGCTCCAGATACTGCGAGCCAAAGCCCACGCCTGCGGTGGCGATAAATTCTTTGACGTGGCCCTTGTCCAGCTCAAAGCCGTATTGCTTGCCGATCTGATAGACCATTTTCATCTGCAGCGGAATGATGGCCATGCTCGCCCAGCTTTGCGGCAGCAGCTCCAGCGCGCCGTTCAGGATGGAATAGTTCTTGATGGATGCATCAATCTGCGCCTCTGAAACGCTGGGTTGAACTGCCACCACAGGCTCTTTCGACTCGCTGCTGCTCATCGCTACCAGTGCGCCACCCGCTACTGCACCGGCTGCGGCGGCCACAGCGGGGTTGATCTGCGTCTTGGTTACGGTCGGCGCTGCGCTGGCGGGCACATCAATCAGCTCCGCAATTGCATCGGCTTCTTTGGTGCTTGCGGCGGCCTCGCTATCACTCAAGCCCAGCGCGGCTTTCAACTCGCTCAAAAACGTTTTTTCTTCAGCAGACTGCACGCCGTCTGCATCCACCACGCACACCGCCATTTCGTAGGCGAGCAGCTTGTGGTCATGCTCGGGCAACGCGGCGGCAGCGTCTGACAAGCTCAGGCGCTTGAGCAGCGCATCTTGATACAGCTTGGCCAGATCCAGCCCCGGCGCTTCACCGGCGAGCGACTGCGCGATATTGCGAATCTGCTCGCGCTCTGCATCGGCCTTGGCGCCATCGGCAAACGCCGCCAGCATGGCAATGGTGAGAATGGCTTTTTGTTGTGCTTGGTCCATGGTGTGCCTTGCGAAAAGAGAGGGTTTGGTGAGAAGTGTTTGAAGAGAACCGCGTTATATCTCACTCATGTGTGCCCAAAGTGATGCGGATCAAGCCTGGCCGCGGATTGCGGCGTGTTTTAAGGGTTAATCCGTGGCTGCTTGTATGCGAATTCGCCTGCAATTTGGCAGAAATCGTACGGAGAGCACGCATATTTCATGCGGCTTTTCAGGCGAAAACGGCTCAAAATGCTCATGGATATTGCGTACATACCCTTTTTAGATGCGTACTCATAAAGCCGTTCGGGCTGAGCCCTTCGACAAGCTCAGGACAGGCTCTGTCGAAGCCCATTCGCAGACCGTCACTCATTCCACCCTAACCGGTGGCTGCGCCTGCGGCCAAGTGCGCTACCACCTGCTCGCCTCGCCCCTATTTGTACACGCCTGCCATTGCCGCCACTGCCAGCGTGAAAGCGGCAGCGCCTTTGCGCTGAACGCCATGATCGAAGCAAACGCCATGGAGCTCACGCACGGCGAAGTAGCAGCCATCAAAGTGCCCACCGCCAGCCGCCGCGGCCAATGGATCGCCCGCTGCCCGCACTGCCAGGTGGCGCTCTGGGGCACCTACGGCAGCGCTAGCAGCCTCACGCGCTACCTGCGCGTGGGCACGCTGGATGCGCCGCAGGAGTTTCCGCCGCGCGCGCACATCTACGTGAAATCCAAGCAGCCGTGGGTTGTTCTGCCGGCCGATGTGCCGCAGTTCAAAGCGCATTACGACGCTGCAAAAGTCTGGCCTGCTGAAAGTCTGGCGCGGTGGCAGGCAACGCGCGTTAGCGACCGCGCAGCACACGCACGCGCGCGGCCCGCAATAGCGCACGCGAATACAATTTGTGAAACCCCAGCAGCGCGCGAAATACCAACCCCATCGATGCCTGGCCAGAGGTTTTATCCACCCGCGCAACCACGGCGGAGCCGAAGTACAGGCGTGTGCTGCCTGCGCCCTCGGCCGCATCCAGCGGCACGGCCATGAGCCACGAGCGCGTTTTGCCCGTGAAGTCGGCCAGCAGCAATTGCTCCGCCGTCTGCTTTTCAACCCGCCACGCCGCAAAGTGTGGCGCGATGCCTTTGGCAAGCTGCCGCGCATCCCGATCTGTCGAAGGCCGGCGCGCAAATGCCGCCAGAATCCCGCGCTCAACCTTGAACAGCGGCGTGGTGTAGAACGCCTCCACAAACGCCGCTTGCGACACGCTGCCCGCAACCTCAGTCACATAGCAGTCGGCATAGCCGGGGCGCGCTGCGTATTTTTGCAAGAAGGCGTTTTGGGGGATTGGGCAGTGAGAGATGGAAGCCATGCGTGAACGTTACCAAGATCTACTACTGCGAAAGACTTGCGCCGTTGGCTCTTGAAACTCGTAGGAGGTACGCAACATCCATGCTGGTTTTCAGGTATTTTTGGCTGGGAAGGCGCATGGATATTGGGTAGTCAAGTAGGGTGGGCAAAACGAAGTGTGCCCACCGAATGATTGCGTGGGCACGCTGGATGCGCCGCAGGAGTTTCCGCCGCGCGCGCACATCTACGTGAAATCCAAGCAGCCGTGGGTTGTTCTGCCGGCCGATGTGCCGC
>JBOFGW010000075.1:0-3220 GCA_051649325.1 Burkholderiaceae bacterium
TCATGAAGTCGATAAACGCACGTACTTTCAAAGGCAGGTAAGCGCGCGACGGGTACATCAAACGCACTGCGGTTTCAAAGTCAGTGGCTGTGACCCGGTAGTGCTCAAACAGGTCTACTAAGCGGCCGCTCGCCAAGTCTTCTTGCACAATCCAGTTGGCAAGTAGCGCCGGGCCAAGCCCGTCCAAAGCGGCCTGATGCAGCGCTAAGGCGGTAGACAAGGTAATGCTCCCGTGCACCGGCACTTCACCCACAGCGCCGTGCGCGTCTTTGAATAACCAGCGTGTTGCATAAGTACCCAGGGGCAACAACAGACAATCACGCTGACCAAGTTCTTGTGGATTGTTCAGGGCGCCGTGCTGGCGCAGGTACGCGGGGCTCGCTACCACGTAATAGCGCGTAGGCATCAGCAGCGTGCCGATCATTCCTGAATCTGTCCGCGGCCCAAGCCGCACAGCAACATCAATTTGCTCTGCCACCAGATCCACTACCGCGTCTGTGAGCAGAATGTCGATGCCCAAATCAGGATGCGCTTTGCGCAGCGACGCCAGCCGCGGCACCAACCACTTTTGCCCAAACGACACAGAGGATGTCACCCGCAACGTGCCCGAAGGCTTGGCGGTGGCATCGCGCGCGACCTGCTTGGCGCGTTCCAGCTCCTCAACGGCAGCGCGTGTGCGCTCGTAATACAGCGCGCCGGCCTCAGTAGGCGCGAGCTTGCGGGTAGTGCGCTGGAACAGCCGCACGCCCAGCGCATGCTCCAGCGCGGCAATCTCGCGTGAGACCTGCGAAGGGTCCAGGCCGGTGCTGCGGGCGGCCGCGGCAAAGCTGCCTTGCTGCATGACGGCTGCAAATACTTTGAGGGATTCAAGATTCATTCATGTAATTTAAGCATGAATCTAATGAAAAACTTCATATTTAACAATTTATTTGCAGCAATTAACTTGAAGCCATGCCGGAATACGGCAGTTCGTGAAACCCAAACCTCTTACTGAAAGGAATTGATCATGTTCACCACGTACACCAAGCAAAACGCACCGCAAGAATCTGCCGCGCTGGTTGAGCGCTCCATCAAAGCCTACGGCTTCTTGCCCAACCTGCACGGCGTGATGGCAGAGGCGCCGGCAACCTACAAGGCCTATCTGGAAACCTTTGACATCTTCACGCGGGAAACCACGCTCTCTGCGCTGGAGCAGCAGGTGGTCATGCAAACCTCCAACTACGAAAACAACTGCCACTACTGCATGCCGGGCCACTCCATGCTGATGAAGCTGGCCGGGATGCCGGCCGATGTGATCGAAGCGCTGCGCGAGGGCACGCCCATTGCCGATCCAAAGCTTGAAGCCCTGCGTACGTTTACGCGGCAACTGCTTGCGCAGCGCGGCCATGTGGGCGATGCGCAGGTTCAGCAGTTCTTGGATGCAGGCTTTGCCAAGCGTCAAGCGCTGGAAGTGCTGGTCGGCTTAGCGGCCAAGCTGCTCTCCAACTTCACCAACGCCTTGGCCCACACGGAACTGGATGCGCCAGTGAAAGCGTTTGCCTGGACGCACCCATCCCTGCGCGGGCAAAAACCTGGCTTGAAAGCGGCCGCTTAAGTTCAGCACGTTCGCAGCCCAACAAGGAGATCAACATGAAAAACTTACTTCGTATCGACAGCAGTGCGCGCGTCGAAGGTTCGCATTCGCGCGCGCTGGGCGATGATTTTGAGGCCGCGCTGCGCAAGCGATTTGCCCAGCTGCAGGTGCAGCGCCGCGACGTTGCGGCGCAGCCCATTGGCCATATCGAGAACATCACGATCGCCGGCATGTTCACCCCGCCAGCGCAGGCGACAGCGCAGATGCAGGCGGCACTTGCGCAATCCGACGCGCTGATTGCCGAGCTCAAGGTTGCGGACGCAGTGCTGATCACCGTGCCGATGTACAACTTTGGCCTGCCGTCTTCGCTCAAGGCGTGGATTGATCAAATCTCCCGCATTCATCACACGTTTAGCTACGACGGCAAAACGTTCACCGGACTGTTGACTGGCAAGCGTGCGTATGTGGTGATTGCCTACGGCGCGGGTGGATATGGCACAGGCGAGGGCTTTGCGGCGGCTAATTTTGTCGAGCCGTATCTGAAGTTTCTGCTCGGATTTTTGGGTTTTGCAGAGGTGACTGTGTTTAACGCGCAGGCAACCAATACCGATCCGACCGGCGTACCGATTGCGCGGGCGGCGATCCATCGCCAAATGCAAACAGCGATCGCGGCAATTCCCAACCCTGACAACGCAGCCTTAGCGCTCGCCGCTTAACGCTTAAGAAACGAAGGAGAAGAACATGAGTGCAATTGCGTTTTTAGGCCTTGGCGCGATGGGTTCACGTATGGCGGCACGTTTGCTTCAGTCGGGTCATGCTGTGCGGGTATGGAACCGCAGCCCGCAGGCTGCTGAGCCGCTCGCGCAGCAGGGCGCGTCTGTGGCCACGTCGCCGCGCGATGCTGTGCAAGGCGCAGAGTTTGTGATTTCCATGCTCAGCAATGATGAAGCCGCGCGCGATGTGTGGCTCAGTCCAAGCTACGGCGCTGTCGCAGCGCTGCGCGCGGGCGTGGTGGCGATTGAGTCCAGTACCGTCACACCAGCTTGGATTCGCGAACTGGATGCGGCGATCAAAGTGCAAGGCGCAGAGCTTGTGGATGCGCCGGTCGCCGGCTCACGCCCGCAGGCGCAGGCGGGCCAGCTGATCTATCTGGTGGGTGGCAGTGCTGCTACCTTTGAACGCGTTAAACCGGTGCTCAGTGCAATGGGCAGCGCGATACATCATGTCGGCCCGCGCGGGCAGGGCGCAGTGCTCAAACTGGCGGTGAATAGCTTGTTTGGCACGCAAGTGGCCGCGCTGGGTGAGCTGCTTGGCTACTTAAAGGCGGCTGGAGTAGACGCACAGCACGCGGGCGATATTTTGTCTGGCATGCCGATTATGAGCCCGGCGGCCACCGGCGCGCTGCGCGGCATGCTGGCGCAGGACTTTGCACCGCAGTTTCCAATTGATTTGGTGGAAAAAGACTTTGGCTACGCGCTGGCCAGTGCAGAGGGTTTAGGCGCGCCGCTCCCTGTGGTGGCGCAAGTGCGGGCACAGTTTTCTGCCGCGCGCGCCAAGGGGCTGGGTGAGCGCAATATTTCGGCGATTACGCGTTTATATGCATAGCGAGAACGCAGGTTCTATGCGGTTTTTGAGGCATTTTTGCCT
>JBOFGW010000076.1:0-26997 GCA_051649325.1 Burkholderiaceae bacterium
CGCATGTGTGGCGCGTTTGACATCATCTTCGGTCTCAATCACGGTTTTCACTTCCACCTCCTAGCCTCTGAGGGTTTTCGTTCACTTATTCAGCAAAGCTGCGAACACGCCGGCATTGGTTGGGCCAAACGACTCCAAGTCAATTCGTTTGCCGGTTACGGGATCCTGTAGCGTGAGTCGGCCATCGCTTCTTGCGATCAGCAGAAAAGGCTGCGCTGATCCATGGCCATCTTGCTTACGCGCAAACGCCAAGCTACGGACTGTGCCGCGTAAAAAGCCGCTCTCGCCCTGAACCACATTGATGACTTGCTTGGTACGGGCATCGATCACATCAACACCGCCATCGGCACGGTCTTCGAACCTCAACTCACGTGAACTCACCGTGGGAGCATCGGGCTCGTGGGTTGGCAAATCCAGCAAGCGAACCGTGGAGACGAGCGCAAGGCTCACCAGAATCATGGCGCCCGCAGCAATTAGGATTGCGCGCGGGATGACGATTTCATCGTGATGTGCATGGCTCATCGGATTATTCCTAAGTCGCGCCTGCGAAAGTGTCCGTGCTGACTGGATACGTGCGCGGCGTTTCAGGCCGCAGATTCTCTTGCGGGCGCACTGCACTTGGCTGGCTTACCTTAGCGCCATGCGCTGTTGCGGCTGACCATGCATCCATGAGTATTTTGGCGACGTCGTTTACATTCGCGATGCTGCGCAACATGGGCTCCGCTGCTGCGACTTTCCACGGGCGCGCATGCGGCCAAAAGTTCAAATAGGCGAGTCGGGTAGGTGGTGCGATCGTCAAAGAGATGTCACCAGCACTGCCGGTAAATGATTTCAGTCCAGCACCCTCAATTTGTTTGAAAGGTAGGTTAAAGCTCAGGCTCAGCACAATCCCTACACGCATGACAACGCGTTTGTCGGTGATGGTGTACACAGATGTTCTGGCAGACAGCCGCGCAAGCCAGAAAATCGCGAACCACGCTGCGGCAAACACCGGCAGTACCCAAAGGATCGCTTTAGCGGCAAGCAACCAGTCACCTGTGTCTGAGAGCACGAATGCACCGCGCAGCAACAGGAGCAAGCCAAAATACACCGCCAGCTTGCGAGTGTGAAATGCGTAGCGGGCGAGCAAACGTTCGTCCGGTGAACCCTGCCAGAGGATGCGTTCACCCGCTGGCAGAGGTTCAGGAAGACCACGCTGCGCCTTCAGGTCGTTCTCGTGGCTGGCCCGTAGCGCGTTCATATGAGTGGCTCTTGACGGTGCGGTTCAGCATAAAGCGTTCCTGCACCAAAGTAGGCAGTGATTTTTTCTTCCTCAAGCATGGTGACTTGATCAGCCTGTTTGATGCCGGGGATTTGAGCAAACTGCTGCGCGTTAAGCGCATTGACTTTCACGTTTCTTCTGCCGATATCTGAAAAGGCTACAGGGACCAGCACGCTGCGCGATCCGTTCGGAGTAGGCACGCTGGCTTCAAGATATCGGAACATCATTTCTGAATGATCCAGCCAAAGCTCTGTAACTTTGCCGGCAACTTTGCCATCAGCACCAATGACATCCATACCGCGCGGATCAGGGTCGCCTTGTGCGACGGAGTAGCCGCTCTTGGCGCGCAAGGGCATAATTTTCGGATGCCCTTCGTAGTCAGCCTCGGGGATGTCTGCACGGTCTGCCCAGGCGCCTGGACCAACGCCTGCCAGCAGCGGATCGCCGGTTGGCACCAATGGCGATCCTGCCCAGTGATGTGCTGGTGTTGCGTTTAGAGGTTGCGTAGACCGCTTGTCATTGGGCACGGTCACCGTATGACCATTTGGCAAATGAAATGTCTTTTGCGGCGGCATATCAAGTAGGCCTGTGCTTTCTACGGTGTCCCCGCGCGTATTGGTGGACTCCATCGGAAAGCCTTCGCGTTTACTTTCACGCTGCAGGTAGTAGACGAGTCCTGCAAAGAAGAACCAAAATACATAGAGCAATACCTGTGCGACATCCAGGTATCCAGTGAGTGCGCCAGTTCCCATGGTGAGATCTCCTTAGAGTAACTATTGGCTAGCCGGGGAATTCAGCCAAACCAAACCTGGACTGCGGAACTGATCGCTTCGTTGCCGTTGTACTGACTAGCGGCCCAAGTGCGATCAACGTGACAAACAACAGCAAAAGTTCTAAGTGGTACACAAAGCTGTAGCCTGTTGCGGGGTTTTGCAGCGCTACGCCGAGTGCGCCCTCAGTGGCAAGGCCAGATACAACGTCTCTTAGCGCGCCACCAAAAAACACTGCTGCGCCTGCACAGGTTGCCTGCACGGCACCCCATGCACCCAGCGCCATGCCTACAAATCCGTGAGATTCAAGTTCCATGGCAGCGGTAAGTGTGCCTACCGTGAAAAGCCCGCCACCAAACCCACTCAGGCCTGCGCCGGCGCGAAATAGTAGCGGGGCTTGTAGTGGCTCAGCAAAGATCACAAATGAGAATGCAACCGTGCCTACCAATACACCCACCGCCGCAAGACGCAGTGGATGGGTGCCATGCGAGAGTTGCCGGCTCGCCAAGCCAAATGCAAGCAGTGCACCAAGTGCCATGAGCGCCGTCAACATGGTGGTGCTGCCCACGGGTAATTTCAGAATCTCGCCACCGTACGGTTCAAGAATGATGTCCTGCATATTGAATGCTGCCGTGCCGCAGCCGACCGCAACCAGAAAGCGCAGCGGCCGGCCGGCGGCTGAAAACTGCTGCCATGATTGGCTGAAGCTAGGTTTTGGCGCTGACTTTGGAGTGGTATTTGGTTTGCGCGCCTCTTGCTTCCACAACGCAAAGAGATTCAGCACCAAGGTCACCAGGGCGGCGCCCTGGACCACCTGAATCAGCCGGTAATTGCTGTAGTTATCCAGAAGCTGTCCAAAGAGCACGCCAAAGAACACCATGCCGAGTAAAAGCATGACGTACATGAGGGCTACGACGCGCGGGCGCGTTTGAGCTGTTGACAAGTCAGTCGCTAGAGCAAGCCCCGCAGTCTGGGTGATCTGCGCGCCTGCGCCAGCGATCAGGAACGCAAGCGCTGCACTGATGTGCCCAATCCATGCCGGCGCTCTGCCAGGATCGGAAAGAAGGATAAGCGCGAAGGGCATGAAAGCCAAGCCACAGAACTGCAGCATGGTTCCAAGCCAAATGTATGGGACGCGCTTCCAGCCGAGCACTGATCGATACGTATCCGATCTAAATCCGACCAGTGCGCGAAACGGTGCGAAGAGCAAAGGCACTGCCACCATGAGTGAGACAAGCCACGCCGACACGCCCATTTCAACAATCATGACGCGGTTGAGGGTGCCGACCATGAGAACAGCGACCATGCCAACTGACACTTGGAACAGCGCAAGCCGCAGCAAACGCGCAAGTGGCAGATCAAGCGTCGCTGCATCTGCAAAAGGCAGATAGCGAGGATTGATCTGCATCAGCGCGCGAACACCCAGCGGAATGCGCTTGGTCATTTTCTGACGAGCTCCATCGCCTGCGACGTGTAAAAGCCGCTCGCGATTCGGGTAGTGCGGCCTTGTGTCCACCCTTTTAGCGCAGGATCGGATACGATATGTCCACGTAACCGGTGCTCTGCTACAGGTTCAATAGAAGGCGCGCGGTCACTGCGCGGAAACAGCTTGCCTACGGCATGCATCGCTGCAAGAGCGGGCGTCCTTGGTGCAAAAGTGAATAGCATCGAGCGCCTAGTCCGTCCGGCCAACCCCGCTAGAACTTGAACAGCGTCTTTGGTGTTGTAGTGAATGAGTGAATCCATTGCAACAACGTAATCGAATTCTCCCAGTGCGAGATCAAGCATGTCGCCAGCAACAAAGTCAATGCTTCCGCCATCCAGATTGAGCGGTACCCGCTGTTTGGCAAGATCAATCAGGGTCGCAGAAAGATCAATGGCAATAACTTGCGCGCCGCGTTTGGCGGCTTCCACCGCGAATGCGCCAGTTCCGCAACCCGCGTCGAGGATTCGCAACTTGCGCAGATCGGCAGGTAGCCAAGACAGCAATGTTGCACGCATTTGGTCGCGGCCCGCACGAACCGTGGTACGGATTCGTCCAACGGGTGCATCCGATGTCAAGCGCGCCCATGCTTGCACGGCAGTGCGATCAAAGTAGGTTTCTACTTGCCCGCGGCGTTGCTGATATGAGGCTTGTGCCATCAATCGAATCCCAACAAATCGAAAATGTCTCGGTCTTTCATCGGTTCTGCGTACAGTGGTTCCGTGCCGACCCAAAGAGCTGCTGCCAGCCGCAGATACTCAGTTTGCACAGCCTCAAGCTCGGGGGAATATTCCATCTCAAATAGCGTGGATTTCTTCAGACGGCTTCGGCGGATCACATCCAAATCGGGGAAATGTGCCATTGTGCGCAGCCCGACCTGCTCATTGAACTTGTCGATTTGGTCAGTAGCCGCACTGCGATTGGCAATCACACCCCCCAGCCGGACGTTGTAGTTTTTGGCTTTGGCACCGATCGCTTGCACGATCCGGTTCATCGCAAAAATTGAATCAAAGTCGTTTGCCGTCACGATCAGTGCGCGATCTGCGTGCTGCAAGGGCGCAGCGAAGCCGCCGCACACAACGTCACCTAGCACATCGAAAATGACGACATCTGTGTCTTCCAGCAGATGGTGCTCTTTCAACAGCTTGACTGTCTGCCCAACCACATAGCCACCGCAACCGGTGCCCGCCGGCGGGCCACCAGCCTCAACGCACATGACGCCGTTGTAGCCTTCGTAAACAAAGTCTTCTGGGCGCAGCTCTTCCGCGTGGAAGTCCACGGATTCGAGCACGTCAATCACCGTTGGCATCAGCTTCTTGGTGAGCGTAAACGTACTGTCGTGCTTCGGATCGCAGCCGATCTGAAGCACGCGCTTGCCCAGCTTGGAAAACGCAACCGACAGATTGGAGGAGGTCGTACTTTTCCCGATTCCGCCTTTGCCATATACGGCGAACACTTTCGCACCCGTAATTTTTTGATTTGGATCGAGCGCTACTTGGACGCTGCCGTCACCATCGGGCCGCTTTGTGGATCGCTTGATTTCATTGATCGCTACCGTTGCCGTGTTCATGCGGCGTTCTCCATTTTTAAGTATCGGATGGTCATGCCGCGACCCCTTCAAAAACACCCTCAAGCCGGTCTTCCAACTCCTCGCCAGCCCGGCGCAGTGCCTCCAACTCCTCTCCACTGGGTTGCCAGTAACGTCTTTCTGAGGCCTCGAGCAGGCGGCTCGCGACTTTCGCTGATGCGGTAGGGTTCAAGCGCGCAAGCCGGTCCCGCATCTGCGGGTCGAGCATGAATGTGCGTGTCAGCTGCCTATAAACCCAAGGTGCAACTTGCCCGGTGGTGGCAGACCATCCCATCGTGTTGGTCACATGTACCTCAATCTGACGGACGCCTTCATAACCATGCTCAAGCATGCCCTCGTACCACTTAGGGTTGAGCATGCGGGTGCGTGTTTCGAGCGCAACCTGTTCTGACAGCGTGCGAACTGTCCCGTCTCCCCGTGTTTGATCACCGATATAGACTGGCGTTGCCAACTGCGATGCCCCGGAAGCGGTTTTGGCGCGACGCACTGCTCGTGCAATGCCGCCCAGCGTATCGAAGTAGGTATCTACAGTAGTAACGCCCAGCTCTACAGAGTCAAGGTTCTGGTAGGCGAGGTCTACATCTGCGAGAACACTTTGCAGAAGTGCGCCATGTTGAATCGGACGGCCTCCGCGGCCATAGGCAAAGCCTTTGCGTCGCGAATACGTCTCTGCAAGCTCGTCTTCGTCATCCCACCGGCTGCTGTCGACCAAGTGATTGACGTTGGCGCCGTAGGCCCCTTCAGCATTGCCAAATACCCGCAGCGCCGCTGTTTCCAGATCGCAACCATGCTTGGCTTGATAGGCTAGTGCGTGTTTGCGCACAAAATTCGACTCAAGCGGCTCGTCGGCAGTAGCGGCGAGAAAGGCGGCTTCAGCCAGCAGTTTGATTTGAAGCGGGAGCAAATCGCGGAATATCCCGGAAAGCGTCATGATGACGTCAATGCGCGGTCTGCCAAGTTCCTCGAGAGGAACAAGCAAAGCGCCGGCGAGTCTGCCATAGCTATCAAAACGGGGCTTCGTACCGAGAAGTGCAAGCGCTTGTGCGATTGGCGCGCCCTCGGTCTTAAGATTGTCAGTGCCCCACAGAACAAGCGCGATGGATTCAGGAAAGGAATTTCCCTCTGAGATGTGACGCTCCAGCAATCGATCAACTTGCTTTGCGCCTTCTTGAACCGCAAATGCACTAGGTAAGCGGAAGGGGTCAAACCCGTGAAGATTGCGGCCTGTCGGTAGTACTTCAGGAGTACGCAGTAGGTCGCCACCGGGAGAAGGGCGCAGAAAGCGGCCATCAAGCGCACGAAGTATGCCTTCGATCTCGTGGTCTTGCGTGAGTAGTGCATCCGTCTCAGCAAGCTTTTCGAGCACTGCCGCCAAGTCAGTGTCGTTTGGAAGACCTGCTCGATACAGGCAATCTGCAGCGCTATGCCCTTCGACAAGAAGTTGCACGGCTTGCCTAGGGAGTTCCGTAGCGTGCGCAGAAGCAGCAATTGCCATCAGCATGTCAACGCGCTGGACAATCGAAAGAGGTTTACCGACAACATGCAGACCATGTGGAATTAGTGTGTACTCGAGTTCGAGTACTTTGAATCCTAGCTTTTCAATTTGCAAATCAAACTCTGATTCGAGCCAACTTGGTTGTTGAGCAGCGAGTTCCAACTCTGCGGCTTGAGCGTGAATTAACGCGGCGAGTTCGCGGCGCTCGTTGTCAACTGCTTGCTCCTGTTCCCGCCAGCGCTGAATGGATGCCTTGAGATCGAGCAGGCCGCGATAGAGCCCTGCCTCGCACACGGGTGGGGTGAGATAGCTGATTAGTGTTGCTGCCGCACGGCGCTTCGCAATTGTCCCTTCAGACGGATTGTTGGAGGCATACAGATAAAGGTTTGGTAGATCGCCCAGAAGGCGCTCGGGCCAGCAGTTGCCCGACATTCCGGTTTGTTTGCCGGGCATGAATTCAAGCGCACCGTGCGTGCCAAAATGCAGCACAGCATGGGCACCAAAATCTTCGCGTACATAGCGATAAAACGCCGAGAATGCATGCGTTGGCGCGAAGCTTTTGTCGAAAAGCAGTCGCATGGGATCACCTTCAAATCCCATGCCTGGCTGGATGCCCACCAAGATATTGCCGAATTTCGCACCCAAGATGTGGATGCTTGCACCGTCACTTTGTAACCGCCCCGGCGCCGGACCCCACTGCGCTTCGATCGGTGCAAGATGTTTTTCGCGCCGTACATGATCGTCGGTGGGAATGCGTGCGCAGACATTGGCAAGCGCACCGTAAGTCTGCGCGTTGCCGCAGATCACTGCATTACGAAGCTCATCAACACTGGCAGGAATCTCAACGCTGTACCCATGCGCTTTCATGGCGATCATGGTCTGGTAGAGCGATTCAAATACGGAGAGGTGCGCAGCTGTGCCGGTGTTGCCGGCGTTGGGAGGGAAATTGAACAGCACAACAGCGATTTTTCGCTTGGCACGGTCACTCTTGCGCAGCGCAATTTGCTTGCTAACCCGTGCGGCAAGTGCGTCTGCCCGTTCCGAATGCACTTGCATGTCGCGTGCGTGGCCGCTATTTTTGGCCCGGCCGCCGAACACCATCGGCGCGGTTGCACCGTCGAGCTCCGGAATGGCAACCATAATCGTGGACTCTACTGGCAGCAGGCCCCGCTCAGAAGACTCCCACTCGTCAAGCATCTGAAATTCAACGGGATGCGCTGCGAAGTAGGGTACGTCCAATCGTGCCAGTATTTCTTCGGCAGCGCGCGCGTCGTTGTATGCCGGTCCGCCGACCAGAGAAAAACCTGTGAGGGAAACGATTGCATCAACAGAGGCCTTGCCATCATGCAGAAAGAAGCGCTCAATAGCGGGCCGCGCATCAAGCCCCGTCGCGAACGCGGGAACAACTTGCATGCCACGAGCTTCCAGTGCTGCGATGACGCCGTCATAGTGCCCCGTGTTCCCCGCGAGCAAATACGAGCGCAGTAGCAGCAGACCGACCCGACCAGTAGCTTTATTTGCGGGAACAACTACAGGAAGCTCAGTGATGACTTCTGACAACCGGTTTGCAAGCCGAGGATGATAAACACCGACCTCCGGATACTCTACCGGTGGAGCAACCTTCAATACGCCGCGCAGCTGCGCGCGCGCGCCCGTGGCATACCGATCAACCAGAAGACACACCAGATTAGATACGTTCTCTTCAGAACCGCCGAGCCAGTATTGAAGTGCCAGAAAATAGGCACGCACGTCCTGAGCAGTGCCTGGTATGTAGCGCAGGATCTGCGGGAGACGGCGCAACATTTTCATTTGTTGTGCGCCGGCACTGCCTGTTTTCGGTTTGTTTCCGCGCAACCGCTTTAGAAGGGCCATAGGGCCGCTTGCGGGCGCTTCCATATCAAAGCGGCCCATGCGGGTCAGTTTCGTTACTTCAGAAGCAGACATCATGCAAATCATCGCGTCGCAATCCAGCCGGCGTGCAGCAAGTGCCGACAGAACAGGCCGAAAGTGATCTTCCATGAACAACATGCTCACGATGATGATGTCGCCTTGCGCAATGTCCTGCAAACAGCACTCCAGCGTTGCCGGATCGCTGCTCCATTCAGACGCGGCGTGAACACGCAGCTGTAGCCCCGGGAGCTGGCGGCCAAGAGTTAGCGCAGCGCGGCTTGTTGCGCTCGCCAAATGGCTGTCCATCGTGACGATGACAACCCGGATCGAAACCGGATTAGCGGCCAAAGTGCGCTTTGGCGTCATACAAGGTATCCACGGTAATTGTCCGTACGCCGCGCTCAGCGGCAAATTTCTCAGTGTTGCGGCGCGCTTTTCCTCTTACAAAGAATGGAATCTTGCTAAGTTCCTTTTCTGCATCTGGCGCCCACTGGGCAACCACAATTGGATTCGTACCATTTAAGGAAGTTTGCAAACCTGTAGGCGCTGTCGGCGGTGCAATCGGCTCATTCGGCGTCTGTACGGCTGCATGTCCCAAATGGGACGGCGCTGCATTTGCATGGAACTCAAAGTCTTCGCGAAACATACCAATCAGATGTTCTTCCAAACCCATCATGAGCGGATGCACCCAGGTGTCAAAAAGTACGTTGGCACCTTCGAACCCCATTTGTGGTGAGAACCGGGCAGGAAAATCCTGTACATGGACGGGTGAGGAGATGACGGCGCATGGGATACCCATACGCTTTGCAATGTGCCGTTCCATCTGTGTTCCGAGTACCAACTCAGGCTGCAGCTCGGCCACGCGGGCTTCTACCTCGAGATAGTCATCTGTAATTAGCGCTTCTACACCATAGATGGATGCTGCATCCCGCACTTCTCTTGCAAACTCGCGGCTGTAAGTTCCAATACCGACGACCTGGAAGCCCATTTCCTGCGCTGCAATACGTGCTGCGGCGACAGCATGGGTTGCGTCACCAAAGATGAATACGCGTTTACCAGTCAAATAGGTGGAATCCACCGATCGCTGATACCAAAGCGCCCGCGACCGGACTTGCGCAACGATCGATGCGGTGTCAATGCCAGTCAGTTGGCCCACGGCTTCACAAAAATCCAGAGTTGCACCGATGCCGATCGGCACAATCTTGATCATGGGTTGCCCAAAGGTGCGCTGCAGCCACGATGCGGCCTGCAATCCTGTCTCCGGATACAGCACGACGTTAAAATCTGCTTCGCCAAGCCGCGCGAGGTCGTCAGCGCTCGCGCCAAGTGGCGCTACCACGTGGAGATCCACCCCGAGCATCTCCAGCAGCGTTGTGATTTCACGCACGTCATCACGATGCCGAAAACCCAGTGCCGTTGGGCCGAGCAGATTGCAGCATGGCCGCTGCCGGCGGGGGCGAGAGGTGCTCTTGCTTTCTGCTGTTGGTGCTTGTGGCCCCGCGAGTGTACGAACCAACTGGTAGAAGGTTTCCGCAGCGCCCCAGTTTTCCTTACGCTGATAAGACGGCAACTCTAGCGGCACAACTGGAACGGGCAGGCGCAGCGCCGCGGCCAAACCAGCGGGATCGTCCTGTATCAGTTCTGCGGTGCATGACGCGCCGACCAGCATGGCCTTGGGCTTGAACCGATCATAGGCTTGCTGTACAGCTGTTTTGAACAGCTGCGCCGTATCTTTGCCAAGGTCTCTAGCTTGAAAAGTCGTGTAAGTGACAGGTGGGCGTTTGGGCCACCGTTCGATCATGGTGAACAGCAGATCCGCATAGGTGTCGCCCTGTGGAGCATGCAAGACGTAGTGCACGTCCTCCATAGCGGTTGCTACCCGCATTGCTCCCACGTGGGGTGGGCCTTCATACGTCCATACGGTCAGTTGCATATGCGCAGCGCCTTTCAGGCTACCAATCGGTCGCGCCGCACAAGCGGCCGCGCAAATAATTCGGCCAGATCGGCCGCCTGCTCATATCCCTGGATCGGGGTGAAGACAAGCTCTATCGACCATTTGGTTGTGAAACCCAGCGCTTCCAGCGGATTTGCCAGACCAAGCCCGCACACCACCAAATCGGGTTTTGCCGCCTTGCAGCGATCAAGCTGCCGTTCAACATCTTGGCCTTCTGAAAGCTGCGTTCCCGCAGGTAAAAGCCCGAGGTCAGCCGCCAAATGCTGCCTGTGCAGGTAAGGTGTACCCACTTCTGTAAGCTGCATTCCCATTTCGCGCGCCAAAAAACGCGCGAGCGGTATTTCAAGCTGCGAATCTGGAAAGAAGAACATTCTTTTGCCCGCGAGCTGCTTACGGTGACGCTCGAGCGACTGCTCTGCACGCTGCCGAACGGGAGCAATGACCGCTTCAAAGTGCTGCGCGTCAACGCGAAAAGCGGACGCAGCTGCGCGAAGCCACTCTGTCGTACCTTCAGCACCGAGCGGAAACGGCGCATCCAACCGCTGGCATCCGCGATCCTCCAGGACTCGCGCTGTTTCGCCGAGGAATGGTTGCGCGAGAAGGAATCTGGTGTTGCGGCCTACCGCGGGCAGTTGGGTGGATCGGCGTGGCGGAAAGAAATTCACCGGACCCACGCCCAGCGCATCAAAGAGCCGCGCCATTTGATCTTCTACAACATCGGCAAGCGCGCCAACGACCAGCAGATTTGGCGCTGCATCTGCCGCTGCTTGCGGCAATTCCGGTACCAAGGATGCAAGGCAGGCGTCTTCGCCCTGGGTGAAAGTGGTTTCGATCCCGCTGCCGGAGTAATTCAGAATGCGAACGCGTGGTTGAAAAGTGCGCGATAACCGCTCCGCAGCGCGGGAAAGATCAAGCTTGATCACCTCTGACGGGCAGGAACCCACCAAGAACAAGAGTTTGATATCCGGCCGCCGCTCCAGCAAACGGGTCACTACTCTATCCAGCTCAATGTTTGCATCGGCCAACCCGGCCAAGTCGCGCTCATCAATGATGGCTGTCGCAAAGCGTGGTTCTGCAAAGATCATCACGCCTGCTGCGGATTGAATAAGGTGAGCGCAAGTGCGCGAACCCACAACGAGGAAAAACGCGTCCTGTATCTTGCGGTGCAACCAAATAATACCTGTGAGGCCGCAAAAAACCTCACGCTGACCGCGCTCTCTGAGAACAGGTGGTTCGCCGCAGCCATCAATGCCACGCACTACCTGAATTGGAATCGGCGCGTTCATGCGATCACCGCCTGCGCCGATGCGTTTGGTGATTGGCTGCTGAAGCGACGGGCAGCACGTAGCTTCAGAACAAATTGAGTTGCATTGACCAAGTACGCTGCGTAAGCGGTAAGTGCCAACCACATTTGAGTTGTGGCTCCCAATGCGCCTATGAGCAGTACAGCGAGATAAGCTGTGTGAAGTGCAATCACCAGCATGCTGATGACGTCTTCCCAGAAAAACGGGCGCGCAAAGAGATATACGCCAAATACATCTTTCTCCCAGATTGCGCCGGTCACCATGATGAGATAGAGCACAAGGGTTTTGATGACCACGGATACGGTTGCTGCTTGCAGCCCTTCTCCAGTTGCCAGGAATCGAATCACCAGCGTGACGCTCACGACGAACACGAGAAATTGAACTGGCGCGAGCACGCCCTGGACCAGCGTCCAAGGAGAGCGATCGCGTCGACTGCGCTCATCCTCTGTGTACAGATCGCGTCCTGCTGAATGATTGCTGCTGAGCATTCAAGGCACCGTGGATGTTTACTAGGTGGAATCTAGATCGTGCTCAACCGAATGTCAACTTATTGTGACGTCAATAAATATTGACAAATAGACCTCGGCAGGCAAATCTGAATATGCGGAGCACGCCGCGGAGAAATTCTGCTTAGCTTGTTTTGCAGCGCAGCATAATTAGCAGCAGCGATACGCATTTGTCAGGCTTCTTAGCTAGGATGTTCAAATTTGTCTAGTCCCTTGGATTTGACGAATCTTGGACATAGAATCGGGATTGTCAACAAAACATATCGGCAAACCCCACTAGATAGATTGACACTTGTCTGCACATCATGAAACGCTTGACCTGAAAGGATGCGCCCCGTGAACGCCTTTTTGCGAGAAGACGGATTAGATGATGCCTCTGGCGCGGGTGCAGTGTCGGCACAAAACCAGCATTGCATGCGGGTTTCAGACAACTCGAATGTCCGTACACCCGTCGAGCTAACGCACCTTATCCACGCGCGCGTCATCCCAGGCCTTGTTCGCGCTTACCAGTCGGGGCGCGGCCAGAGGCGAACGCCGCAAGCCGTGGGTGCAGAACATCCAACCGGGCCAAAACGGGTTGCTGAATTTGCCCAAAGCATTCTCTGTGACCGACTAGAAGATACGCAATGCAAGATCAATGGCTATCTACGGGACGGTGTTCCGATTGAGCGGATCTACCTCGATTTGTTGATGCCCGCTGCGCGTTATTTGGGTCTGCGCTGGTCGGCAGACAGCTGCGATTTCACCGAAGTCACTGTCGGCTGCTGGCGGCTGCAGCAGATCATGCGGGAGTTTGAAGAGGAGCTTTCAGCCCGGTGTGTTCAGGGCGCTGCTATTGACTCTGTGCTGCTTTCTGCAGTACCTGGTGAGCACCATACGCTCGGTGTCAGCATGCTGGCCGCTTTTTTTAGAAGAGCGGGCTATGAAGTCTTAGGGGAACCAGCCGCTACAGCTACGCAAATAATTGAGATGGTGCGCGCATGGGAGCTGGATGTTGTGGGTTTATCGGTAGCCACAGATAGCGCTCTTGCGGGTCTGGCTAGCTTGGTGGCAAGCATTCGCAGGGCTTGTTCAGGGAAATCGGTGCTGATCCTGGTAGGAGGCGCGGGAATAGATCGGCAATCGCACAGTGTCAATGCAATTGGCGCAGATGCGGCTTTATCGGATCCGATGGAGGCGATTGCTACGGTAAAGCGCTGGAGAGCGAAACGGGCTGAGGCAAAATGCGCGATATCTCGCTCAAGCGAGGAGAGGACGCCGGCATTTATTGGCGATTAAGATCAAAAAAATAGGTAGATCAATGTGAATCAGTTTGAAACGCCCGAGCGGTCCCTGGAGGGGTTTGATGTTGAAACCGCAGCCAATGTCATAGCTGCGGCTGCGGATGTGGCTCTGGTGCTGGATGAACAGGGTGTGATTCGGGACGTGGCCGGTGGCAGTGAAGATCTGACTATCGAAGGGTATCGAAACTGGGTCGGGCAGCCGTGGGAGCAGATCGTAACGGTGGAAAGCCGGCCCAAGGTGGTTGCGCTTTTGAAAGACGCCGGCGCAGGAGTTGTGCGCAAGTGGCGACACGTGAATCACCCGTCCCCTCATGGAGCGGATGTCCCGGTGCTCTACTCAGCTGTACGCTTGGGAAAAGACGGCAGGACAATCGCACTGGGCCGTGATCTACGGGCAGTGGCGGCACTACAGCAACGTTTGGTAGATGCGCAGCAGTCGATGGAGCGAGACTATTGGCGCTTAAGGCATGTGGAAACGCGCTATCGCATGCTGTTCCAGACTTCAGCCGAAGCGGTGTTGGTAGTTGATGCGGCATCGCTGAAGATACTGGAGGTCACCCCAGCAACCAGCCAGTTGCTAGGCGAAACGAATAAACGACTCACCGGACGAAGCGTTTTGGATTTGCTTAACTCGGAAAGCCGTGAAGCGGCGCAGACGCTATTGGTAGGGGTGCGTGCCGCAGTGCGGGCTGACGATGCGCTCGTCAAGCTGTTCAATGAACCGCATGACACAAAGTCTCGGATCCGCATGTCTGCCACGCTTTTCCGGCAAGAAAACGCGTCGCTGTTTTTGGTTCGGCTGGTGCCTGATCAGCCGCGCCCTCAAGCCGACCCTGCCGCGCGAAACATTGTTCGGTTGGTCGAAGCGGGCCCGGATGCTTTCGTGGTGACAGATGCAGAGGGGTGCGTTGTGTCTGCAAACGCGGCCTTTGTTGACCTTTCGCAGCTAGCGGTTGTTGAGCAGGTGCGGGGTGAGTCGCTTGACCGCTGGCTTGGCCGGCCCGGAGTGGATCTGAATGTACTTGTCAGCAATCTTCGGCAGCACGGTGTTGTACGAATGTTTGCAACAAGCTTGAGAGGTGAACACGGTGCCAGTGAGGATGTAGAGATTTCCGCCGTGGCGATTGCTGACTCAGATCCTGTTGCGTACGGGTTTGTGATTCGCAATATTGGCCGGCGGCTGTCGACGGACTTTCGTCTTGGTAGAGACCTACCTCGCTCGGTCGAGCAGCTTACCGAGTTGGTGGGTCGCGTATCTCTTAAGGATCTATTGCGGGAATCTACAGATTTGATCGAAAAGCTCTGTATCGAAGCTGCACTGCAGCTAACGAGAGATAACCGGGCTTCTGCCGCCGAGCTTCTCGGGCTTTCGCGGCAGAGTCTCTATGTCAAGCTGCGGCGTTACGGCTTGGGTGATTTGGGCCCAGATGAAAAGGGTTTTGCGTGATTTGGCCCAAAGATTTATGTAAATCTAAGTTGACGTTTAGAAGTGTCACGTGCAAAATCAATTCATGGCACGTCCGGCACTTACCGCAGTAACCGAGCTTTTCAAGCCAATTACTTGGTTTCCGCCAATGTGGGCATTTGGCTGTGGCGTTGTTGCCTCCGGTGTCGCGCTGCTTGAGAACTGGCCTCTGATCATTCTGGGGGTTTTACTGGCCGGCCCGTTGGTTTGCGCGACCAGCCAAGCGGTGAATGACTGGTTTGATCGGCATGTCGATGCAATCAACGAACCAAGGCGTCCGATACCGTCTGGCCGCATTCCTGGACGATGGGGGCTCTACATCGCCATTGCGTGGACAGTGCTGTCGGTACTTGTTGCGTCCGCATTAGGCACCTGGGGCTTTATTGCGGCTGCTGTGGGCCTGTGCTTGGCTTGGGCCTATAGCGCGCCGCCGCTGCGGCTGAAACAAAACGGTTGGCTTGGTAATACAGCGTGCGCGGTCAGTTATGAAGGTCTAGCGTGGACAACTGGCGCAGCCGTCATGGCGCAAGGCGCGATGCCGGAGCTGCGCTCGCTTGTCCTTGCCGCACTGTATAGCGCCGGTGCGCATGGAATCATGACGCTGAATGACTTCAAGTCGATTGAAGGCGACCGGCGAACTGGCATTGATTCGCTGCCCGTGCTTTTGGGTGTGGATGGTGCTGCGCGAACCGCCTGTGTATTCATGCTGGTACCCCAGTTGGTGGTGGTCATCCTGCTGTTTATGTGGGGCGCGCCATTGCATGCGATCGCGGTAGCCGCGCTGACTATTTTCCAAGGGGTTCTGATGTCGAGGTTTCTCGCAAACCCCCAGGCGCGCGCAACGTGGTACAGCGGGTTCGGGGTCACTTTGTATGTCGTGGGAATGCTGATCAGCGCATTCGCGCTGCGCTATGGGGCAGGAGTCGATTGATGGACTTGCGACCATTTGGCTGGTTTGACGTTTTTCGTGTAGGACTCATCCAGGCCTCACTGGGCGCAATTGTGGTGCTGACAACTTCGACATTAAATCGTGTCATGGTGGTTGAATTAGCGCTTCCCGCGCTTTTACCTGGATTACTTGTGGCGCTGCACTACGCAGTACAGGTGCTTCGCCCGCGCATGGGGTACGGCTCTGATGTCGGCGGGCGGCGCACGCCTTGGATTATCGGCGGCATGGCTGTGCTTGCGACGGGCGGTGTATTGGCCGCGCTGGCAACAGCCGGAATGGCGATGCAACCAGCTGGCGGTATTGCACTGGCCGTCCTTGCTTTTGTACTGATCGGGCTCGGTGTGAGTGCATGTGGCACATCGCTGTTGGTGCTACTGGCAAAGCGTGTACCCGAGAGTCGGCGGGCAGCGTCTGCCACGATTGTGTGGATCATGATGATTGCTGGCTTTGCGGTTACAGCGACTGTGGCCGGAGGATTACTTGATCCATTCTCCGGAGCGCGGCTTGTTTGGGTAACGTTTGCTGTTTCCGCGGCTGCGTGCGTGCTGACATTGTTCGCGGTTGCAGGTCTGGAAGGCAGCGCTGCTGAAACGGTGGTTGCGTCTGAATCAGTGCAGAAACAAACCAAATTTGGTGCTGCACTCAAAGAAGTGTGGGCCGAGCCTCTGGCCCGGCGGTTCACCATATTCGTTTTTTTGTCGATGCTGGCCTACAGCGCACAGGATCTGATCCTGGAACCATTTGCGGGCGCCGTTCTGGCCTATACCCCTGGGCAATCTACAAAGCTGTCGGGTTTGCAGCACGGCGGTGTATTGGTAGGAATGATTGTCGTCGCATTGGCATGTAGCGGCAGCGCTCGTCGACGCGCCGGCTCGTTGCGTGCGTGGGTTGTCGGCGGCTGCTTGGCTTCTGCTTGCGCGCTTCTAGGGCTAGTGCTCATCGGGCTTGGAGGCAGCGTGTGGTTATTCAAGCCCACTGTGTTCATTCTGGGCGTTGCAAACGGCGCCTTTTCCATTGCGGCGATCGGGTCGATGATGGCCTTTGCCGGAACTGGCAGGCAGTCCCGCGAGGGCACGCGCATGGGGCTGTGGGGTGCGGCGCAGGCGATTGCGTTCGCATTGGGGGGGATTGCGGGCACGGGGGCTGCGGATATTGCTCGCTGGTTGATTCAAACACCCGGTTTGGCCTATGCCGTTGTGTTTGCCTTGGAGGCAGGGGTATTTGTTGTCGCTGCAGTCTTGGCTGCCCGTGTTTGGGCACCGGCTAGCACCGACGTGGCACCGACAGATCAATCCCGAATGCCGCGGATCGCGGCAATGGAAGGCAGCTAATCATGCAGACTGAGTCGACCTACGATGTGGTTGTAGTTGGTGGTGGTCCGGCTGGCGCCACTGCGGCGCATGAAATCGCACGTTCTGGGCGAACGGTATTGCTGCTGGATCGTGCGGGGCGCATCAAGCCCTGCGGTGGCGCGATTCCGCCAAGGTTGATCCGTGATTTTGATATTCCGGAATCACTGCTTGTTGCGCGGGCAAAGTCGGCACGCATGGTATCGCCGAGTGACAAGAAGGTCGATATTCCAATTGAAGGCGGCTTTGTCGGTATGGTGGACAGAGACGTCTTTGATGAATGGTTGCGTAACCGCGCCGCTTTAGCGGGTGCGCGGCGCGAGATAGGACAATTTGCGCGCCTAACACATGATGCAGATGGAGTGGCGCGGGTGCATTTTCGAACCCGGGATGAGGTTGTTGGCGCGCCCGAGTTGAGCGTGCGGGCGAGAATGGTGGTTGGCGCAGATGGCGCAAAATCAAAAGTCGCCCGGTCGACGATTCCTGGTGCAGATAAAACGCCTTTTGTGTTCGCGTATCACGAGATTGTGCGTAAGCCAAAAGTACTTCCTGCGGGTTATGACGGTAGCCGCTGCGATGTGGTCTATCGCGGGAAACTCTCGCCTGATTTCTATGCATGGGTTTTTCCGCACGGTGATACCCTTTCGATTGGCACCGGCAGCGCAGACAAAGGATTTTCTCTGCGGCATGCGGTGGGCGAGCTGCGCGATGCTTGCGGCCTCGCAGAAACGGACACTTTACGCCGAGAAGGTGCGCCAATACCGCTTAAGCCGCTTGCGCGTTGGGATAACGGCAAAGACGTTGTGCTTGCCGGGGATGCGGCTGGCGTGGTTGCGCCAGCTTCTGGCGAAGGGATTTACTACGCAATGCTAGGTGGACGCCTTGCTGCTCAAGCAATATGCGCTTGCCTTGCAAGTGGCGATGCGCGTGACCTTCAATTGGCGCGCAAGACATTCATGCGCGCGCACGGGCGAGTTTTCTGGGTGCTACGCATGATGCAGTATTTCTGGTATCAGAACGACAAGCGCCGCGAGCGGTTTGTGAGTATTTGCCGTGACAAGGACGTGCAACACCTGACCTTTGATGCCTACATGAACAAAGAGCTTGTGCGCGCAAAACCCATGGCACATGTGCGCATTTTCTTTAAGGACGTTGCTCATCTATTGGGTCTCGTGCGTGCATGACGCAAGGCAAAGCATCCCGCGTACCGCTCTTTGTGGCTGGTGCGGGAGCATTGATCGTCGCGGTAGCCGGGGGCTTGGCAACTCGTATTGGTCCTTGGTACTTCAGCCTGCGAAAACCTGCATGGCAACCGCCAGATTGGCTATTTGGCCCGGTGTGGACATTGATTTTTATTTTGTGTGCGATAGCCGCCGCGCGCGCCTGGATTGGTGCTCGCAGCCTGCAACGAAAGAAGATCGTACTGCTGCTGTTTGCCACCAACGGCCTGCTCAATATCGGCTGGAGCGTTCTTTTTTTTACTCTTCGCCGGCCAGACTGGGCTCTCGCGGAGATTCCTCTGCTTTGGCTGTCAATCGTGCTGATCATGTATCTCTGCGGCCAGGACGCGCCCGTAGTGCGGTGGTTGCTCGTACCGTATCTTTTGTGGGTGACGTTTGCAGCGACACTCAACTTAGCAGTGGTGCAGCTAAACCATCCGTTTGCGTGAGCGGCAGTACGTGCTGCGCCAACGCAACGCATCGCCTGCAATAACGGGAGATAAGTCATGAGCGATTTTTTCTCAAGTGGACAGGCGCTCGAATTGGTTCTGGTGCTGATGTTGATTGAAGGCGCTGTGCTAATCGCATGGCAGCGTCGTAGCAGCGTGCAAATGGATTTAGCCGGCCTTTTGCTCAATTTGATGTCTGGCATGTTCCTGGTATGCGCTATACACAGTGCGTTGGTTGGGCGCTGGTGGGGTGTGATTGCGACATGTTTACTCGGGTCGCTTGTCATGCACTGTGCTGATCTGTGGCGGCGATGGCGCCAATACTCCCTTGCGCAAAGAGCCGTGAAGTCACCTAGCACACAAGTTGATTTGATTCACGTACGAGGGGTTTGAGTGCTGCGCTTGCCCGCTGATCATGCGGAGCGATTCATCCTCGCAGAGGAGGTGCATGCGCGGCCATCTGAAGCGCTGGAAGCCCCGGTGCGTGCAAGCTACTTGGCAGTCCTTGTCGATCCTGATGCACGCGTATCTGAGCGCAACCACCTCGCGGCGTTGTGCGAGCGCTTTGGGGTTGCTCCACCAGCGGACAATGGGACTCATGTGAGTGCGGAAATGGGTGGCTTTCGCTTGAAGTGGGAGCGCCATGGCGAATTCTCCTCTTACACTGTTTTTGTTGCAGGGCTTGAGCAGCAGCCTTTCGGCGATCCAGCC
The DNA here is from genome assembly GCA_051649325.1 of Burkholderiaceae bacterium. Lineage (GTDB taxonomy): Bacteria > Pseudomonadota > Gammaproteobacteria > Burkholderiales > Burkholderiaceae_C > JBJOQV01. The sequence continues at coordinate 19,678 of JBOFGW010000076.1, forward strand.
GCAACATACCTGCCGCCAGGTTGGCTAGCAGCGATTCCTGGCCGAACCATTGTGGCTGCCCACGCCGTATTCCTGAACAACGCGGGCGACCCGCCGCCTGTTACGCAGGTTGCTGAACACTTCGGTGGCCATACAGTGGTCGGTGCCCGCGTGGGCGATGGCGCTGGCTTTGCTTATACCGACTTCCGGATTCATGGTGATGGATGCGCCAGGTTTTTGATTTTGAATAAGGCGCTTTCTCCCGGGCAAGCCGGACGGACAATGCAGCGCTTATTTGAGATCGAGGCGTATCGCATGATGGCGCTACTGGCGCTGCCGATCGCGCGGCGGCAGTCCCCGCGTGTGCTGGCGATTGAGCGCGCGCTGGCCGCCCTCACAGACGACATCGCGCGTGACGCCGGAGGCGACGAAGACCTATTGCGGGAGTTAACGCGGCTTGCAGCAGAGGTCGAAAGTGGCCTCTCCGCCAGCCAGTTCAGGTTTGGAGCGAGCCGCGCGTACTACGAGCTGGTGACCGCGCGTATTGCCGAGCTTCGCGAGCAGCGGCTGCCGAGCGTGCAGACCATTGAGGAATTCATGGCCCGTCGGTTGAAGCCGGCAGTGGCAACCTGCGCCACTATCTCGCAGCGGATGCGGGATTTGTCTGAACGCGTGGCGCAAGCCAGCGGCCTGCTGTCTACCCGCGTCAGTATTGTTCGGGAACAGCAAAATCAGGCTCTACTAGCGTCCATGAATCGAAGAGCAAAAGTGCAATTGCGATTGCAGCAAACCGTCGAGGGACTTTCGATCGCGGCGATTCTGTACTACCTTGTCGGTTTAATTGGTTATGCCGCAAAGGCAGCTAATGCTGCCGGGCTTGCAGTCAAGCCGGATGTCGTCACCGGAATCTCCATCCCTATCATTGCGGTACTGCTGATCATCGCGGTGAGGCGGACGCGAAAGAGGCTCTTTTCGCCAGATGAAGACGATGCGACCGTTGGCTAATCTGCAAAACTGCCTGAGAGCTAGCAATTGGCAATACCAAGACAAATCACGCTAAACCTGGGGATTGATTGCTGATGGCGTATGCGTTTCCGTTTTCTGCAATTGTGGGACAGGATGACATGAAGCTGGCTATCCTGATTACTGCAGTGGATCCGGCAGTGGGTGGGGTTCTTGCGCTTGGCGATCGCGGTACAGGCAAATCCACAGCAGTGCGTGCGCTGGCAGCGTTGCTGCCCAAAATGCGGGCGGTGGTGCATTGCCCCTATAGCTGTGAGCCAACCACAACTGCTGGGCTATGCAGCGCTTGCTCAACAAAAGCGAAAAAGCAGGTGCCCAAAAGCGCGCTGGTTTCTGTTCCCGTGGTTGATTTGCCTCTGGGCGCTACAGAAGACAGGGTGGTCGGAGCGCTGGATCTGGAGCGCGCGTTAACCACTGGCGAGAAGGCGTTTGAGCCTGGTCTGCTGGCGAGAGCGAATCGAGGTTTTCTCTATGTTGACGAAGTGAACCTACTTGAAGATCATCTGGTCGATCTTTTGATTGACGTTGCAGCCTCCGGTGAAAACTTGGTTGAGCGCGAAGGATTAAGCGTGCGTCATCCCGCACGGTTTGTCTTGGTAGGCAGCGGAAATCCTGAAGAAGGCGAATTACGGCCTCAACTTCTTGATCGATTTGGGCTGTCGGTTGAAGTCAAGACGCCTACTGATCTGAATCAACGTGTAGAAGTCGTGCGCCGTCGCGACGCGTTTGAACGCGATCCAGCAGCATTTCTGGATAGATGGCGCCTGGAAGAAGAAAAGGTTAGAAGAAAAGTGGTCCGCGCCAGAGCAGCGCTGAGCGATGTCAGTGTGCCTGAAGCGGTGCTGCAACGGGTGGCACAGCTCTGCATTGAGCTGGGTACTGATGGATTGCGTGGTGAGCTGACGCTCATGCGCTCAGCGCGGGCATACGCCTGTCTTGAAGGCGCCAAAGCAGTAGCAGATGTTCATCTGCAGCGTGTGGCGCCGATGGCGCTTCGCCACCGGCTACGGCGCGATCCGCTAGACGACACAGGGTCAACTGCGCGGGTTGAGCGCGCGATGGCTCAAGTGTTTAGCCCCGTCAGTGTGGCGGCTTAGCGCAAATGCAGACCGACGGTGTTTCGCAATGGGCGGATGCGCTGCTTGCGATCCGCCTCTTTGCACTCAATCCTGCCGGTTTTGGCGGCATACTCGTGCGTTCGGGCGCTGGTCCGGTACGAGAGAACTGGCTGGAGTGCTTGCGCGCAAGCCTTAATGCGGACGCGCCACTCAAAAAAATTCCGTGCAGTATTGATCAGGATCGGTTGCTCGGCGGGCTGGATTTAACTGGGACTCTCGCGGCAGGGCGGCCGATAGAGCTGCCTGGTGTTTTAACGCAGATCGATGGCGGGGTGTTGATCATTGCTACAGCGGAACGGTTGGCAGCTGGCACAGCAGCGAGTATCTGCGCTGCGATGGATGCCAAGCAGGTAGCCCCACTGCGCTACGGTTTCGGTGCGCAGCGTTCAGCCAGTTTTGGTGTTGTCGCACTTGACGAAGGCGAAGGCGCTGATGAACGCCTGCCAGACGGACTTGCTGATCGTATGGCGTTTGTAGTCGATCTAAATTCTATGGGTTTGCGAGATACGGAAGATGTTTCCCTCTATGTTGACGGACAAGAAGCCGCTGCCTTGTCGTTGCCACCGCTGGATGCGCGGATAGATGAAAAGCTGACTCAAGCAGTGTGCACTACCGCAGTCGCGCTTGGCGTTCCATCATTGCGGGCGCCGATTCACGCTTGCCGCGCGGCGCGCGCACTGGCTGCGCTAGAAGGCCGCGATTATTGCTCGCAGGAAGATGTCATCACCGCGGTGCGCCTGACCTTAGTTCCGCGTGCGACACGTTTGCCGCCTGCGGAGCAGCAGGCATCTGACGAGCAACCGCAACCCGAAGAATCTGCTGCGGAGCCTCCGCCACAAGACGATGATCCTTCGGCCCAGCAAGATCAGGACGCAAAAGAGGCGCAGCCTTTGGACGACTTGATTACCGCATCTGCCCGCGCAGCAATACCCGCCGGCCTGCTGTCCATGATTGCCGCAGGTGCTGCGCAAGCACGACGTTCCGGCGCCGCTGGCCGCGCGGGCGTCATGCAGTCTTCAAAGCACCGAGGTAGGCCCGTTGGGACGCGCGCCGCAAGTTCGCGCCATGGAGCCAGGCTCAACGCGCTTGCAACATTGCGAGCTGCCGCCCCATGGCAGGCGGTGCGCAAGCGTGCGCGACCGTCAGAAGTAAATCGAATCCATGTCCGACCGGAGGATTTCCGCGTCACGCGCTACGCGCAGCGTGCGCAAACGACCACCATCTTTGCGCTGGATGCGTCGGGGTCTGCCGCGCTGCATCGATTGGCTGAAGCCAAAGGTGCGATTGAGCTGTTGCTTGCGCAGTGCTACGTGCGCAGGGACGAAGTGGCCGTGATCGCGTTTCGCGGCCAGCGCGCTGAGTTACTGCTGCCACCGACTCGTTCTTTGGCGCGCGCAAAGCGCTGCCTATCCGGTTTGCCGGGTGGCGGCGCGACGCCTTTGGCCGCGGGAATTGATGCAGCGGTAGCGCTCACCGCCAGCGTACGCCGCAAGGGTGCAACGCCCACCATAGTCTTGTTGACGGATGGCCGGGCCAATATGGCGCGTGATGGCGTGGGCGGGCGAGCGAAAGCACAAGAAGATGCGGTACATGCGGCCAGACAGGTACGGGCTGCTGGCGTGCGCACGGTCTTGGTAGATACGTCGCCGCAGCCGCAAGCTGCTGCGCGTGAACTGGCCGCGCAGATGGCGGCGCATTATCTGCCTTTGCCTCATGCAGATGCACGAGTGCTCAACAGTGCGCTGAGCCTAGCTGCACAGGCTTCGCCATGATTGCACAGCGGCTTTCGGAAGGTCTGGCGATGGCTAGTCGTTTGCAGTGGGAGGTGGATGGTCAAAACTGGCCGCATCGCAAACACAGCCGCTTTGTCCATGCTGGCGGACTGCGCTGGCATGTTCAGCAGTTTGGCTCGCCAGCTTTACCCACTGCGCTGCTTGTTCATGGCACAGGCGCTTCTTCCCATTCATGGCGTGCGCTGGCATCACTTCTCTCAAACCGCTTGCACGTTGTTGTTCTGGATTTACCAGGCCATGGGTTTACCGAAGCGCCAGCGTCGCCGGCGCAGTATTCCTTGCCAGGCATGTCCGCCTTGCTACACGAGCTTGTGAATAGCTTGAATTTGGATGTGCGCTATGGCGTAGGCCACTCTGCGGGCGCGGCGGTGTTGGCCTGGATGTGCCTTGAAAACTGTATTCACCCGCACAAGTTGTTTGGAATCAATGCGGCGTTGTTGCCGCTTGGCGGCGCTGCGGGGAAGGTGTTTTCGCCGATCGCCAAAGCGCTTTGGGCAACTGGGGTTGCACCGCATCTGTTTGCGTGGCGTGCGAGCAATATATCTGTGGTCAACCGGCTACTTGGGACGACTGGGTCAAACATCGACGCGCAGGGCCGGGCGCTGTATGCGCAGCTCGTGAGGAATCCAGCGCATGTTGGTGCTGCGCTGGCCATGATGGCGCATTGGGATTTACCTTTGCTTGCATCGCGATTAGCTGGGCTGAAAACGCCGCTTGTACAAATCGTCGGCATGCGTGATCAGACGGTACGGCCAAGCGAAGCGTACCGGGTGCGTGATCTGTTACCCAGTGCGCAGATCATCGCGCTGGATGCGCTGGGGCACTTGGCGCATGAGGAGCGGCCCGATCTGGTCGATCAGGCACTGCAGCTGCATGCACCTACTTCTGGAACCTAAAGCCAGGGCTCGCTTCTGCGCGCGGGTTTGCTGCGGTCGTAGCAGGTGAAGGGGCGGGCGCTGCTGCGGCGGCTGTAGCCGGTGCAGAGACGAGAGCGCTCTTTTTCGGCGTGTAGCCGTTGGGCAAAGTTGTATTGGCTGGATAGCCCGCAGTGGAAAGTGCACTATTCCATCTGCCGGCTTCATAACCCGCCAACTGCTCACGGCCCACCGTCAGCAATGGAAGCTGGCCGTCGCGGTTTATCGCCTTGAACGCGTCCAGATCGGCCTGGCTGGAGATGGTTTTTTCCTCAAAAGGAATGCCGCGCGCGCGCAGCAAGGTGCGGCCCGTATCGCATGGACCGCAGCCTTCCTGCGTGTAGAGCGTCACCGGAAAATTACGTGCTGCCTGTGCAGTCGCAAAGGGCAATACAACGTCTGGGTCATTTGCGCTGCCGCCAGCCCTGAACGGCTGCACTTTGGATTTGCCGTCAGTGGGCGGTTGATCTGTATAGGTCACTTTGCCGTCTGGACCAACGACTTTGTATTGACCTACTGCGGCCGTGCAGGCCAGTAGCAGCGCAAGTGCCAAGCCAAACTGTTTGTTGTGCATCATTGCCTTCCTTTCATGCAGCCTGCGGCACCATGCCGGTGTGCCGCAAAAGCGCCGCCATATCCGGTGCGCGCCCGCGAAATGCCTTGAACGAGTCCTGTGCAGCGCGGCTTGCGCCAACCTCAAGCACCTCGCGTAAAAAGCGCTTGCCTGTTTCTGGATTTAGCACTCCGGTTTGCTCGAACAAATCGTACGCGTCTGCGCTCATCACTTCAGCCCATTTATAACTGTAGTAGCCGGCTGCATATCCGCCCGCAAAGATGTGCGAAAACGCGTGCTGAAAACGGTTATACGCGGGCGGAATCACGACTGCAACCTGGGATCGAACCTCATCCAGCAACTGCTGCAGGGTAGTCTGGCCATTGGGATCAAACTCCATGTGTGCGCGCATATCGAACATTGCAAACTCCATCTGCCGCATTGTGAACATGCCTGACTGGAAATTGCGCGCCGCCCGCATTTTTTCAAACAGCTCGCGCGGCAGCGGCGCGCCGGTGCTGACGTGCGACGACATGCTGACTACGACATCCCATTCCCAGCAGAAGTTCTCCATGAACTGGCTGGGCAGTTCGATCGCGTCCCATTCAACCGCGCGCATGTCTGCCGCTGGCTCATCCACTTGAGTCAGCACATGATGCAGCGCGTGCCCAAACTCATGGAACAAGGTGATCACATCGCTGTGTGTAAGCAGTGCAGCGTTACCGTCCACCGGAGAGGCAAAGTTACAGGTGACATAGGCCACCGGAGTCTGTGTGGAATCCGCAAACTTGCGGCGTGTCCGGCAAACCTCCATCCACGCGCCGCTGCGTTTACCCGCGCGCGCATAGTTGTCCACATACAGGTGCGCAATCGGCGCGCCGCCGCGGGTGAGGGTGTAAAAGCGCACAGACTCATGCCACACCGGCGCGCTTTGCTGCTCAAAGCGCACATCAAACAGCCGTTCAATCACAGAGAACAAACCGGCCATGACTTTTGGCTCAGTAAAGTACTGCTTCACATCGTTCTCGCTGTAGCTATAGTGCGCTTGCCGCAATTTTTCTGAGGCAAACAGCACATCCCAAGCCTGCAGGTCCGGCATGCCCAGCGCGCCTTTGGCAAAGGCGCGCAACTGCTCCATGTCGCGCTGCGCGTAAGGCTTGGCCTGCTTGGTCATGCCATGCAAGAACGCCATGACTTCGGCCGGCTTGCCCGCCATTTTTGACACCAAAGAGACTTCTGCGTGGTTGGCATAGCCGAGCAACTGCGCTTGCTCCTTGCGTAGGCTGAGGATTTCGCGCATCAGAGCAGTGTTGTCATATGCGGGCTCGCCCAACTCAGAGGCGCGCGTGACAAAGGCGCGATACATTTCTTCGCGCAGCGCGCGGTTTTCGCAATACTGCAGAATCGGCAGGTAAGAGGGCGCGTGCAGCGTGAATTTGTAGCCCGAGACACCATCTTGCTGCGCGGCACCGGCGGCGGCTGCCAGCGCATCTTCGGGCACGCCGCCTAATTGCGCGCGGTCAGTGATGATCTTGGACCACACGTTGGTCACATCCAGAACGTTTTCAGAAAATTTTTGCGATACCTCCGCAAGCCGTGCGGAGATTTGCGCAAAGCGCTCGCGCGCGGCGCCTGTCAGTTCCGCACCGCCCAGACGAAAGTCGCGCAGCGCGTTGTTCACAATACGTTGCCGCACTGGGGTGAGCTGCGCAAACTGCGCGCTTTGAGCCAGCTGCTGATAGCGCGCAAACAGTCGCAGGTCTTGTGACAGCCGCGTCCAGAACTCGGTCACGCGCGGCAAATTGGCGTTGTAGGCTGCGCGCAATTGCGGTGTATCCACAACTGCCTGCAAATGTCCCACCAAGCCCCAGGCGCGCGTCAACGCATCCAGCGGAGACGTAAGGGGCTCGGCAACGTTGGCCCACGAAGCAGGTTCTCTG
>JBOFGW010000077.1:0-2089 GCA_051649325.1 Burkholderiaceae bacterium
TGGGGGTTTTGGGCCATTTTTGCCTGAAAAGGCGCATGAACATTGCGTATCCATTTGTAAAAATCTATCCAATCGGTGCATGAAACTGCGCACTCGCAGGTAATATCCGCAGGTTTGATTAACCGTGCGTACACGAAGCGCCCGGCGGCGTTGGAGTAACGAATTTGCTGAGTGAATCTTTGATGACAGCTTCGAGTTTGCGCAGCCGCCTGCGCGCTACCTTGCTCGCGTGCGCGCTGGCCTGCATCGCGACGCCGCCAGCCGCGTTTGCGGGCGAGCTTTATCCGAACGAGCCGCCGCCCGGCGTCGCAAAACCAGTGCAACCTGCGCCACCTGCGCCAGTGGCGCCAACTGCAGCGCCGATTCAAGAAGCGGTGCCAGTGGTACCTGCAACAACGGCGCCCACAACAATAACGCCGCCCGCAACATCAGTTGCACCGGCTGTGCCATCCGCACCCGCGGCGCCTGCTGCATCCACGCTGCCGGCGCCCTCTGTGCTGTCAGAGCCGGTGCTGACCGCGCCTGCCGCTGCGCCGGACGGGCAGCTCGTTACGGTTTCCGTGCGGCCGGTGGACGTGTGGGGCCGCATCCGCGCAGGTTTTCGCATGAGCGATTTGACCGGGCCGCTGGTGGACGATAAGGTCAAGTACTACGTGTCGCGGCCGGACTATATGCAGCGCATGACCGAGCGCGGCAGCCGCTATCTGTACTACATCGTGGAAGAAATTGAGCGGCGCAATATGCCGATGGAGCTCGCGCTGCTACCCTTTATTGAAAGCGCGTTTAATCCCGTGGCGCTTTCTACCGCGCAAGCGGCGGGCATGTGGCAGTTCATCCCCAGCACCGGCAAGCACTACAACCTGAAGCAGAATATGTGGAAGGACGAGCGGCGCGATGTGCGGCAGTCCACCCACGCGGCGCTGGATTATTTTCAACGGCTCTACAACATGTTTGGCGATTGGCATTTGGCGCTGGCCAGCTATAACTGGGGCGAAGGATCTGTTGGCCGCGCGGTGGCCAAGAACCAGCGCGCCGGCCTGGCCACCGACTACCAAAGCCTGGACATGCCCAATGAAACGCGGCATTACATTCCCAAACTGCAGGCGATCAAAAATCTGGTGAGCGCGCCGGAGTCCTACGGCATCAACCTGCCGGAAGTGCCCAATCAGCCGTATTTTGTCTCGGTATCCAAGGCGCGCGATATCGATGTAGCCACCGCTGCCAAACTGGCAGAAATGCCGGTAGAAGATTTTCGTGCGCTGAATCCATCGTTTAACCGCCCCGTGATCCTTGGCGCGACCAAGCCAGAAATTCTGCTGCCCGCAGAAAAAGTGGATGTGTTTTTGGGCAACCTGGAAAGCTACGACAAACCGCTTTCCAGCTGGATGGCCTACACCGTGGGCAAGACCGAGCGGCCCGCCGCCATCGCCTCGCGCTTTGGCATCAGCGAGGTCGCGCTGCGCGAAGCCAACCGCATCCCGCCCAAGATGCGTATCCGCCCCGGCTCAACGCTGCTGGTGCCGCGGCCCAAGCACATCACCCAGGACATCAGCGCATCGCTTGCCAGTAGCGCAGCGCTGGTGATGGAACCGGACTTGCCCGACTTTGTGCGTGTAACGCATACCGTGCGCAAAGGCGAAACGCTGGCCACAATTGCCAAGCGCTACCGCCTGAGCGAAGCGCAAATCCGCGGCTGGAACAAACTCGGCCCACAAGTCAGCACCGGTCAACGGCTGAGCCTGCAAGTCAAACCTACCAAGCGCACTTACGCTAAAGGCAAGAGCAAAGCACGGCCAGTGGCCACGGGCAAGAGCAGCAAAAAAGCGGTGGCTCGGCAGCGTAAGTAGGTTTGCGGGCAGGGCAGAGAGCGGACGGCAGGGTAGACGCTGCATCTCTACGCGCTGTCATTCCGAGCGCAGCGAGGAATCTCGCAGTTCGATGTATGAGATTCCTCGCTAGGCTCGGAATGACAAAATTTCAAGAGTGCTCTACGCAACATCCATGCGCCTTTTCAAGCAAAAATGGCTGAAAATGCGCATGGATATTGCGTGCTTCGTCTCGAGTTTTGATTTTGAGTCCCCTCTCCCTG
>JBOFGW010000078.1:0-1720 GCA_051649325.1 Burkholderiaceae bacterium
AATCTGGCCCTGCCTCAGGCAAAATGACTTCAGCATTTGAGCCGCGCATGAGTTGGTGTACTGCCGCGCACCCACCGGTGCCTCCGCCGACTACGACCACCCGTGTCGTTCCACGCTGATCCGAGTGAGGAAATAGTTCTTTGTTTTGCATGAATAGAAAGAATCGCTTATCAGCGATAGATTACAGGCACTGCGCGCTACATAGCTCTTAGATTCCGAGTACTCACTAATGCACATGCAAGTGTCAGCATAAAGCGATCAATGATCTTCTGACCTATGAACGCAATATCCACGCGTCTTTCCAGCCACTTTCGCCCCAAAACCCGCATCAATACTGCGTAGAGCAGTTTAAAACCCTGCCCCGCAGCACCTATTCATACACATACCCCGCCGTCACCGGCCCGCCGTCTTTGTCATCGCCGCCCAAGATCAGCACGCGGCCGTCACCCATGCGAGACACGGTGTGCCACGCGCGGCCCACGGGCATTTGCGCGATGGGGCGCGCGCGTGGGGTTTTGTTGCTGGCGTAGGCGGCGGCGGTGGGTGTGGCGACTTCTGCCGCGGTCTCGCCGCCAAAGAGCAGCACTTCATCACCGGGTAGCAGCGCGCCTTTGATGAGGGTGCGCGCTTGTTCGAGCTCGCCGTCTTGGGTGAAGCTGTTGCTCGCAGGGTCAAACACCAGCACGTTGGCTAAGGGCACGATATCGTCGCCCGCGGCCGTGGGTGTTTCGCCGCCGACGATGAGCACTTTGCCATCGCGCAGGCGGTAGGCTTCGTGCAGGGCGCGCTGCGTGCTGAATGCGGTGTCTACTTTCGTAAAGGTTTCGGTGCGCGGGTCAAACAGCTCGGCAAAGGTGTAGTTTTGCGCGTCGGAGTAGCCGCCTACGATGAGCACGCGGCCATCGGCCAGCAAGGTTGCGGTGGGGCTGGCGCGCCAGTGCTGCATGGTGGCTGTAACGAGGCGAAAGGTGCCCGTTGCCGGGTCCCATAGCTCAACTGTGCTGCGAAGAAAGCCGCCCACCACCAGCACGCGGCCATCGGCCAGCGCCACGGCGGCGTGGCGGTTGCGGCCCTGCACCGGTTTGCCGCCACTGGTCACTGCGCCGGTGCGTTCATCAATCACATCAGCCACGTTGCCGATGTTCAGGCTAATCAGCCCACCCAGCACCAGAATGCGGCCGCTCGCGGTGCGCGTAGCGGTGTGGTCTGCGCGGCCGGTTTGCAGCGTGCCAATGCGGGTGAAGGTGCGCGTGGCGGGGTCAAACCGGTCTACCGCGTCTGACAACAAACTCTGCCCGCGTGAGCCGCCAATCACCAGCACGCTGCCATCGCCCGCGGTGACTGCGGCGTGGTACTGCACCTGAAACGGCGCGTTCAGCGGCGTGTAGCGGTCACGAACATTCACGGGCAGCGCAAGCTCGCGCCGCGCGGTGGGCTGGCCGGGCGCTTCCACAATGAGCGTATAGATGCGGCTGACATCCAGCACCGGCGTTTGCACGGCTACGCCGCTTGCGACTGCGCCGATATCTGGCTCAATGCGGCCGGTGCCGCCGGTAAAGCGCGCGGTGAGCGTGACGCGCTCGCCCACAAAAGCGGTTGGTGCGCTGGCTTGAAATTCCTGGATGGCCGGGGCGCCGCTCACGGGCGGCGGCGCGCTGTCGCCACCACCTCCGCCGCCACCGCACGCTGCAAGGCCCACCAGGGCTGCAAGGCTGATCCA
>JBOFGW010000079.1:0-3754 GCA_051649325.1 Burkholderiaceae bacterium
TTGAAGGCATTGGGTCCCGGCCTGCGCCGGGACGACGTTCTCGTGTGCTGCGTTAGCGCGCTTTTGCAGAGGCTCTGGTGCAGCAAGAGTCTATTGAAGCTAACGTGAGACGCATTATCCATGCGCCTTTTGAGCCAAAAATGCCTCAAAAAGCGCATGGATATTGCGTAGAGCATCTATATAAACCTGTCAAAACCCGTTCGCGCTGAATCTTTCGGCAGACCCAGCAGAACGGAATCTCACCTAGCGTTTCTCTAGCCCAAACCGCGTTGCCGCACTGCTTCAAACAGGCAGATCCCCGTGGCCACAGACACGTTGAGGCTTTCTACGCTGCCGGCCATGGGGATGGACATGAGGCTATCGCAACGCTCGCGCGTGAGGCGGCGCATGCCCTCGCCTTCTGCGCCCAGCACGATGGCCAACGGGCCAGTGAGTTTTGATTCATACAGCGTGGCCGGCGCATCGTCGGTGGTGCCCACCAGCCAGATGTTGCGCTCTTTGAGCTCGAGCATGGTGCGCGCGAGGTTGGTCACGGTGAAGTACGGCACAGTGTCGGCCGCGCCGCTGGCGACTTTTGCGACGGTGGAATTGATGCCGCAAGCACGGTCACGCGGAGCGATGATGGCATGCACGCCCGCGCCATCGGCCACGCGCAGGCAAGCGCCCAGGTTGTGCGGATCAGTCACGCTATCCAGAATCAGCAGGAACGGTTCAACCTGCAAATCTTCCAGCAGATCATCCAGCGACTTGGCGAGTTCAAGGCTGCTGGCCTGCGCCACCACGCCCTGGTGCTTGGTGTGGCCGCACATTTTGTCTAGCCGCGCAGCCTCGACCGGCATTGGCGTGATGTTGAAACCTTGCGCCACGCGCAGCAGGTCTTGCATGCGTTTGTCGCGCCGCGTTGCGTCTACATACACCGCTTCAACGCTTGCATGCGCAGCACGCAGGCGCGTGCGCACGGCGTGGAATCCAAAGAGAATTTGTTTAGCCATTTGGTTGAGCGACTCGAGCGACTACGCAGCCGGTTGGATTTTTTTGCACTGCCAGCTTTACGTTGCTTGCCCGGCTGCGCACGCCACGCGCCGGTGAACTGCAGCTTGGCCGCGTGGGTTTTGGCGGCTTTGCGCTGCCGGCTTGCACTGGCGGATTCAAGGCCTTCGGGGGCCACGAGCGCCGGGGCGCGCGTCTGCATATCGCGTGGCTTGGCGGGTGCAGCACGCTTGGGCGCCCTGCCCGGCTTGCCACCGGCGCTTTCAAGCGCTGCTTCACTGGCCTGCTCCACCGGGCTTTTGACAAGGCGGAACTCCATGCGCCGCGCTTCTAAATCTACCCGCGCGACTTGAATATGAATCCGATCTGTGAGCCGGTAGCGGATGCCGCTGCGCTCGCCGCGAAGTTCATGCAGCGATTCATTGAACTGAAAGTACTCGGTGCCCAGCTCGGACACATGCACCATCCCTTCAACAAACAATGTGTCCAGCGTGACAAACACGCCAAACGGCGCCACGCTGGAGATAGTGCCGGAAAACTCCTCGCCCACACGGTCACGCATGTAGTAGCACTTGAGCCAGGCCATCACATCGTTGCTGGCATCATCCGCGCGGCGCTCGTTGGCGCTGCACACCAGGCCAAGTTTGTCCCAGCGTGCGTGTTCTGCAGCGGCGGCTTCTTTCTTGTTCTTGGGTAGCGGCTCGGCGCGCACGCCGGCATCGTCGCTGGGAATGTATCTTTCACCGGTAAGCACGGCCTTGATTGCGCGGTGCATCAGCAAATCTGGGTAGCGGCGGATCGGGCTTGTAAAGTGCCCGTACGCCTCATAAGCCAGGCCAAAGTGGCCGGAATTATCTGGCGTGTAAATGGCGCGCTGCATGCTGCGCAAAAGCATGGTTTGTAGCAGCTGCGCATCGGGCCGGCCGGCGATGCGCTTTGTCAGCGCGGCGTAGTCCTTGCCATGCGGCTCTTCGCCACCACCCAGCATCAGCCCCAAGGTTTTGAGAAACTCGCGCAGATTTTGCAAGCGATCTGGCGTTGGGCCTTCATGCACGCGGTAGAGCGTGTGCTGCTTGGCGCGGCCGACAAAATCGGCAGCGCACACGTTGGCAGCGAGCATGCACTCTTCGATCAGCTTGTGTGCGTCGTTGCGGGTGCGCGGCAAAATGCGCTCGATGCGCCCGCTGGCGTTGCACTCGATGTAGGTTTCCACCGTTTCAAAATCAATCGCCCCGCGCACCAGGCGCGATTTGGCCAGCACTTGGAACAACTCGTACAGATGCTCCAAGTGCGGCACGATGTCTGCACGTTTTTCGCGCGCGGGTGCGGTGGGCTGCGAAAGAATCGCCCACACTTCGTTGTAGGTCAGCCGCGCTTGCGAGTGCATCACTGCGGGGTAAAACTGGTAGGCGCGCACCTCACCTTCATCGCTGATCAGCATATCGGCCACCATGCACAGGCGGTCTACATGCGGGTTGAGCGAACACAGGCCGTTGGAAAGCTTTTCCGGCAGCATGGGAATCACGCGACGCGGAAAATACACGCTGGTGGTGCGTTCGCGCGCATCGGCATCCAGCGCTGCACCGTCTTTGACGTAGTGGCTTACGTCGGCAATCGCGACCAGTAGGCGATAGCCTGGCACTGCTGCTTTGCCTTTGCCGATGGTGGCGGGCTCGCAATACACGGCGTCATCAAAATCGCGCGCGTCTTCGCCGTCGATGGTCACCAGCGGCACATCGCGCAGATCGACGCGGCCTTTGAGATCGGCCGCGGTCACCATCTCTGGCAGCGCCGCGGCCTGGGCTTTGGCAGCTTCTGAGAATTGATAAGGCACGTCAAATTTGCGCACGGCAATTTCGATTTCCATGCCCGGATCGTCAATTTCACCCAGCACTTCCACCACTTTGCCCAGGGGCTGCGTGTAGCGCGACGGCTGCTCGATGATGCGCACCATCACCACCTGGCCGGGCTGCGCGCCGCCGGATTCGGAAGGCGGCACCAGAATGTCGTGTTTGATGCGCTGATCTTCCGGCACCACAACAGTAATGCCGCGCTCCACCAGATAGCGGCCCACGAGTTTGTCGGTGCGCCGCTCAATCACTTCTGCGATCACGCCTTCGGGCTTGCCGCGTTTGTCTGTACCGATCTGTTTGACCAGTACACGGTCGCCGTGCAGCACTTTGACCATTTCTTTGGCAGGCAGATATACGTCCGGCCCGCCGTCTTCACGGATCAAAAAGCCAAAGCCGTCACGATGGCCCTGGACTTTGCCCACAATCAAGTCAGCGCGGGCCGGCAACAGCACCAGCCCCTTGCGGTTGACCAGCACGCGGCCGGCGGTTTGCAACTGGGCCAGCAGCGAGTTAAGCGGTTCGCGCTGAGCGAAGGGCAAGGACAGCGCTGCGGCGAGGTCCTCAATGGAAAGCGGCGCATTGGCAGCCGCAATGGCCTGGATGACGCGTTCCGGCGTCAGTTCAGGCAGGTTGTTACTTGATTTGATTCTGGCCATTCGGCTTTTTGTGTACTTTCTTTGTGATGACGGAATGCCAATTTTGTATTTTGGCCTAGCCGATTTATACTTTGCTCTGCAACCTTCGGGTTGCGTTTGTTTTTTCCACCTGCCCAGGTGGCGGAATTGGTAGACGCACTAGTTTCAGGTACTAGCGGGTAACACCGTGGGGGTTCGAGTCCCTTCCTGGGCACCAATTGTTTCAAAGAGCCGCTTTTGCGGCTCTTTGCATTTCAAGCCCAGGAGCACAGTGCC
>JBOFGW010000080.1:0-8360 GCA_051649325.1 Burkholderiaceae bacterium
AGCCTTCAGAAGTCACAGGATCAGCATCTGGCGTGACTTGCTGGATAAAGAATCCACCTAGCTGCGCCGCCGCTTGAAAATCACCCACCACCACACCGCGCACGGTCACCACCTGGCCTACTGCGCCGCTCGCAAGGCCGGCGCCTTGAATGGCATTGATAGTAGTAACCGCACTTGGAGCTGCCGGGCATGTGGGCAGCGTATCTATCGGTGTCGGGCTTGGGCTTGGGCTCGGGCTCGGGCTTGGACTCGGGCTAGGGCTAGGGCTAGGGCTAAGGCTAGGGCTAGGGCTTGGCGAAGGCGTTGCAGATGGAGTTGGGGAAGGCGAAGGCGATGGTGACGCCGACGGCGATGGGGAAGGCGATGGAGACGGTGAAGGTGAAGCGGAAGGCGACGGCGAAGATGCTGGTGCAGGTGTAGGCGATGGCGCAGGCGAATCGTCACCACCGCCACAAGCAGAGAGCACCAACGAAGCCGTTGTGAAGACAACGGCAGACACACTTCTCGGAAAGTTGACCACGGCCTAACCTCTTGTAATTTCGCAATCGCAAGAGGTTGCGCGTCTCAAGCTACAAAACGATGACAAAGCCGTGCATTGAGAGCATCTTGATAGCACCACCACACGGCGCTATCGCTCAAATGCAGTAGCAACGCAATACAGTTTCAGTTAAAACGCCTTGACCGCGCCAGGTCAACCCGTCTGTTGCTCCTCAGCCGGCCAATCGCGGATATACGCTTTGAGCATTTGATTCTCAAAGCTCTGTGCTTCGAGGACTGCTTTGGCCACGTCATAGAAGCTGATCACGCCCATCAGCGTTTTGGCATCCATCACCGGCAGGTAGCGGGTATGTTTTTCCAGCATCATGCGGCGCACTTCGTTGATTTCGGTATCGGGCGTGCAGTTCATTGGCGCATCGTCCATGACGCTACGGATCGTCACATCGCCCACCTTGCCGCCTTGGCGCGCCAGATGCTTGATGACTTCGCGAAAAGTCAGCATGCCCACCAAGTCGCCATGATCCATGACCACCAGCGAGCCGATATCGTTTTCTGCCATGGTGGCCACCGCCTCGGACAAGGGCGTATCCGGCGTGACGGTAAACAGCACATCGCCCTTCACACGCAGAATTTCATGCACTTTCATAGCGGTCTCCGTTCATTCGAGATCGACACCGGCCCTGCGCCGGTGTCTTGACCCTCCCCTCGCCCGCTCGCGGGAGAGGGGTTGGGGGTGAGGGCACTGTTATTTGTCCTTATGCTATCGCTTTGGCGCGATCTTGCAAGCGTGTTCTGGGGCAGGCAGTTTGTTAGCATCCCATTTTCCGCATCGTGGACTGTTATCCGATGGCTTCTTCTCCCTACCCCGGCTTTGACACCCTCGCGCTGCACGCCGGCGCCGAGCCCGACCCCGCCACGGGTGCGCGTGCCACCCCCATCTACGCCACTACGTCGTTTGTGTTTGAAGACAGCGACCACGCCGCCAGCCTGTTCAACATGGAGCGTGCGGGGCATGTGTACTCGCGCATCTCCAACCCCACTGTGGCGGTGTTTGAAGAGCGTATCGCCGCACTGGAAGGTGGTGTGGGCGCAATCGCCACCGCCAGCGGCCAGGCCGCGCTGCATCTGGCCGTTGCCACTATCGCCGGCGCGGGCCGCCACCTTGTGGCCAGCCGCGCGCTGTATGGCGGCAGCCAGAACCTGCTGGCCTACACGCTCAAACGCTTTGGCATCGACACCACGTTTGTCAACCCACGCAATCTGGATGAGTGGAAGGCTGCGCTGCGGCCAAACACCAAGCTGCTGTTTGGCGAAACGCTGGGCAACCCGGGGCTGGATGTGCTCAACCTGCCCGCGGTAGCGCAGATCGCGCACGATCACAAAGTGCCACTGTTGGTGGATGCCACATTCACCACCCCCTACCTGCTCAAGCCATTCGATCACGGGGCGGACTTGGTGTATCACTCTGCCACTAAATTTTTGGGCGGCCATGGTGTGGCGATTGGTGGCGTGTTGGTCGATAGTGGCTTATTCGATTGGGCGAAGTCAGGCAAATTTCCGGAGCTGTCAGAACCCTACGCCGGCTTTCACAACATGGTGTTTACCGATGAAAGCACCACTGGCGCGTTTCTCCTACGCGCGCGGCGCGAAGGTCTGCGCGACTTTGGTGCTTGCATGAGCCCGCACACCGCGTTTTTTCTGCTGCAAGGCGTGGAAACATTGCCACTGCGCATGGAGCGCCACGTTTCAAACACGCGAAAAATCGTGGAAATGCTCGCCAAACATCCGATGGTGGAGCGCGTAGGCTACCCAGAAC
The DNA here is from genome assembly GCA_051649325.1 of Burkholderiaceae bacterium. GTDB lineage: Bacteria > Pseudomonadota > Gammaproteobacteria > Burkholderiales > Burkholderiaceae_C > JBJOQV01. The sequence goes on from JBOFGW010000080.1 coordinate 2,315, forward strand.
TTGAATCGCATCCTGACTATGCGCTGGCTAAACAGCTGCTGCCCAAAGGCTGCGGCGCAGTATTCAGTTTTGACCTGAAAGGCAGCCGCGCCGTGGGCAAAGCGTTTGTGGAAGCGCTCAAACTCTTCAGCCACCTGGCCAATGTGGGCGATGCGCGCTCGCTCGTGATTCACCCCGCATCCACCACGCACTTTCGGGTAGCGGATGAAGACTTGGTCAAGAGCGGCATTACGCAAGGCACCAGCCGCCTATCCATCGGGCTAGAAGATGCAGACGATTTGCTTGGTGATTTGTCGCACGCACTCAAAGCCGCGGAGAAGGTGGCCAAATCATGATGCTTGGCAACCTGTATGCATACACCGGTGGCAAGCCGTTTGACGCAGCCAAACCTTGCGTGGTGTTTATCCACGGCGCGCAGCACGACCACAGCGTGTGGATTTTGCAGACCCGCTGGTTTGCGCACCATGGCTACGGCGTGCTGGCCTTTGACTTGCCCGGACATGGTCGTAGCTCGGGCAAACCGCTTGCAAGCGTTGAAGAGATCGCCGCCGCACTCTGGCAAGCCATCACCACCGCGGGCGTGGAAAAAGCACATCTCATCGGCCACAGCATGGGCAGCCTGGTTACCCTGCACATGGCCGGCACACAGCCTGCACGCGCAAAGTCGCTTAGCCTGCTGGGCACCGCGTACCCCATGAAAGTGAGCGACGCGCTGCTAACTGCCACGCGTGATGATGTGCCCGCCGCCATCGACATGATCAACGTGTGGAGCCATTCCGGTGCATTCGGCGGCTTTTCGCACAAACCGCAAGCGCCCGGCCCAGGCTTTATGCATATGTGGGCGAATAAGCGCTTGATGCAGCGCATTGCAGCAACCAACGGCGCTGGCGTGCTGCACAACGACTTTGTCGCGTGCAACGCGTATGCGGGTGGCGATACGGCTGCGAAGCAAGTCACCTGCCCCGTGCTAGTCATGAACGGCGAGCAAGATGCGATGACGCCGCTCAAAGCTGCGAAGGCCGTGGCCGCCATGCTGCCGGGCAGCAAGTTCGTTTCGCTACTGGGCTGCGGCCATGCGCTCGCGGCAGAGCAGCCGGATGCAGTGCTCAAGCATTTGGCTGCACATATTGCGGCTCTGAATTAAAGCGTTTTGGCAAACTACTAAAAACCGTTCGCGTTGAGCTTGTCGAAACGCATTTGCGATGTCTCAAAAATGGATTCTTTGTTTAGCAAATGGGCTTCGACAGGCTCAGCCCGAACGGAATTTTTAAGCACGCGTTTCAGCAAATCTCTCTGGCTCTCTGATCGGAAACTCCCATAGACACCCTCTCCTTCGGCGGCATCCCCGCCCACGTCTACTGGCTCTACGTGGTCACAGAAGCCATGGTCTCTCTCGCACCTGGCCCTGCGGTACTTTTGGTTGCGAGCTTGGGCCTTGCCTGCGGCGTACGCGTGGCATGGGCGGCGGGCCTCGGCATTTTGTCGGCCAATGCGCTGCTGTTCACGCTATCTGCCTTTGGGCTATCTGCGGTCGTCACCAAAATCCCAAGGCTATTTGCAGTGTTCAAATGGGGCGGCATTGCCTACATTGTGTGGATGGCCTGGGGTTCATGGACGGCGCGGCCCGGCTCCATGTCAATCCGTGCAGAGCGCACGATGGGCGCGTTTCAAGCCTGGCGCACCGCTGTGTTCTTGCAGCTTTCCAACCCCAAATGCTGGCTGACGTTTCTGGCGGTGGTGCCGCCGTTTGTGCAGCCCGAGCACCCTGTGCCGCCGCAAATGTTTTGGCTCGCGATCGGCTCGCTGCTGCCTGAAGTATTTATTCTCGGCGCGTACGGCAAGCTGGCGGCGCAGGCGCAGCATTTGGCCGAGTCGCCTGAACGGCTTCAATTGATCGATCGCATCTGCGCCGTGCTCTTACTTGCCTGCGCGGTGGCAGTAGCGTTTGCTTAACCCAGAAGCGTGCGACGCATTACCCGTTCGGGCTGAGCCTGTCGAAGCCCATTTGCAAATGGAAGAATCACTCGAAGTTTTGCAAATGCGTTTCGACAGGCCTGTCCTGAGCTTGTCGAAGGGCTCAACGCGAACGGAATTCTCATCACTTAAATAGCGGGTGATTGCGAACTCAGTCGTCACGCCCTAAGCTACAAAAAACACGAGGAGACAAGCCATGACCCCAGCCGCCGCGCGCCCACAGCGCTACAGCACCTTCGCCGAGTTCTACCCGTTTTATTTGACCGAGCACAGCAACCAAACCTGCCGCCGCCTGCATTTTGTCGGCACCTCGCTCGCACTCGCGTGCCTGCTCACCGCCCTCTTCCGCGCGCAGCCCATCTACATTCTCTACGGCCTGCTGCTGGGCTATGGCTTTGCCTGGATCGGCCACTTTGGCTTTGAAAAGAACAAACCCGCCAGCTTCAAACAGCCGCTCTACAGCTTCATGGGCGACTGGAAGATGTGGTTTCAGATTTTGACGGGGAAAATCAAGTTCTAAAGTGCTTCTACGCAATATCCATAAGGGTTTTGAGGCACTTTTGCCTGAGAACCAGCATGGATAATGCGTATCTCAGATAGGTTTTGACTCAAACGCGCTGCGCAACTGCGCAAGCTCTTCCGTTAGAGCAGCAATTTCAAAGGATGGGTGCACCCCGCCCTCGAATTTGTTGCAAGTCTCTTGATAAACGCTAACGAGCGTTTGAACCTCCGCATACAGAAGTTGTAGTCCGGGCTGCTTTCGATATGCCAACAAGCCCACCAGTTCAGATTCAGCTCGCTTAGCCACGTTGGACAAGTGAGTGACGTAAGCTCCACTCAAAAGTACATGCAGTCCTTCGCGCCCGCGAATAGACACCACTGAACCGTCGTCGCCGCTTTCTAAAACCGTGAACTCTTCACTTTGAGCTGACATAGAGCGGCTCTCCTTTGCTAAAGACATTAGCCATCAAACATGATGGCGCAATATCCACGAGCATTTTGAGCCATTTTTACCCCAAAACACGCATGGATAATGCGTAGTCGATTTCAAATTTGCACCACCTAGAACTGCAAAAGTCTGTTTGCACGCAAACTCAAGCCGCCGGCTTGGGCCGATGCAGCGCACAGAGTTTGTTGCCATCCGGGTCGCGCACGTAGGCCAGATGGAGCGCACCTGACGGGCCTTCGCGCAACCCCGGCGGCTCTTCAATCGAGGTGCCGCCATGCGCAACGGCTACGTCGTGAAACTGCTTCACCTGCTCGGGTGAGGCGCACTTAAAACCAATCGTGCCGCCGTTGGCGCACGTTGCCTGCTCGTCGTTGATCGGCTCGCTCACGCAAAACGTTGCACCCTCATGCCGGTAGAAAAGCCGAACGTGCCCGGTCTTAGCCACATTGCGAAAAGGCTCGCTTGCGCCCAACACACCCAGCACAGCGTCGTAAAACCGCTTTGACCGTTCGATGTCGTTTGTTCCGACCATGATGTGACTAAACATACATTCCCTTCGGTTAAGGTTGTGCTCTACGCAATATCCATGCGCTTTTTCAAGCAAAAATGGCTGAAAAAGCGCATGAATATTGCGTAGAGCAATCTGAATATAGCGCTATTTGGCCTTTCGATCGCGCAAAAGATAATCTATAAGCCTCCTACATCACGCGCAGTTTTTTCATCCGGAAGCGTTTTACTGGTATCGATCGCTGTGAGGTTCTGTGCTCTATCAAGGAGCGCTTCTAGCTCCTGGTGCGACAAGCCCTCGGCATGCACGACCATCCCGTCCTTGGTAGTAATTATTACTTTTCGACTACTACGGCTCTTGATGTACGCGACAAGTACAGCAGCTAATGAAGTCCACATGGCTACATCACCGACCGCGCGAATAAGCTCGATTGTGCCACCCGAAGCCATCGGCGCACCTGTTCTGACTTCCCGCATCTGAAACTTGATTCCATGTTCGTCCAGCAGCCGAACGAATGGGCCAAAACTCTCGCGAAACAAATGCACTGTCAACGTTTGCATGCTCCGTCTCCTCATATTTCTTTGAATATCAGATAGCGCTTTCCGCCATTTTTCTTAAAGATTTTCGTCTTCAAAACTTGTGCTGCGTAGAGCACTTCCAAACCCCACTCACCCCCCAAACCACCTTCTACGCACCGGCTCCTGCACCGGCGGCGGCACATCCTCATCAATCACACTCTCCAGCACGGTGTTTTCCACGCTCTGCAGCGGCGCTTTGAGCACAGGTGCGACGGGGATTGCGGAATCCACCAGCAGCGCGCGCACGAGCGGTGCGAGGGTGATGGCGGCGGGTTCGCAGATGAGGCTGTAGCGCTGCTCTTCGCCAACGGTCACGGGTGTGACCCAGCCGATTTTTTGCAGGGTGTTCAGTGCGTCTTGCAGCGCGCCGCGCGGGGCGTCGATGGTGTGTTCCATCTCCGCCAGGCTGAGTGAAAACGGTTCTTTGCTGCGCGCGTCTTGCAGCGCCCGCGTGACGGCGAGTGCGTCTGCAAACGCATCGCCTGCCCTGGCCACGCGCTGTTTGTCTTGCTGGCCCCAGGTGGGCAGAATCGATGCGATTACCGCGCCGGCCAGTGTGATGAGCCAGCATACATACAGCCACAGCAGAAAAATCGGCACCACGGCAAACGCGCCGTAGAGTTCTCGAAAATTGGCGAAGGTGGTGAGGTAAGAGGCAAAGCCGCGCTTGACGATTTCAAACAGCACTGCGGCTACCAGCGCGCCGATCAGTGCGTGCTTCCACGCCACCTGCGTGTGCGGCACGGTGCGGTACAGCACCGCCCAGCCGGCGCTAGAAAGCAGCACAGGCACAAGCCACAGCATCATGCCGGATACGCCTGCCAACTGTTTAACGCCGGCCACCTGCGCGGCGGCCAGCCCGGTAAGCCACAAGCTCACGCCCAGCAGCACCGGGCCGAGTGTGAGCACCGCCCACGCCACGACCATGCGCTGCGTAAAACCTTTGGTGGCACGCACGCGCCAAATTTGGTTGAATGTGCTTTCAATCGTGATGAGCATGGCAAACGCCGTAACCACCAGAAACGCCAGGCCCAGCAGCGTCATGCCGCGCGCTTTGTCAGCGAAACCGTTGATGAACTGCATCACGGTATCGCTGATCATGGCGGGCATCAGCGCTTCAAGAAAATACTCCTGCAGCGCCACGCGGAACTGTTTGAATAGCGGAAACGCCGTAAACACCGCCAGCGCCACGGTGGCCAGCGGCACAATCGCCAGCGTGGTGGTAAAGGTAAGGCTGGCCGCGGTTTCGGAAAGCCGCTCTTCGCGCATGCGCGCCACCACCCGCGCGGCAAAATGCTTGGTGTTTGTCCACTGCTTGAATAGTCCCATGCGAATATCATACGGGCGATGAAAGATATCTTGGTCTTGTACTACTCCCGCAGCGGCCACACCGCGCAGCTTGCAGAGGCGATTGCGGATGGCATTGGCAGTGTTTCAGGCGTGCAGGCACGCATGCGCACGGTGCCGCCGGTGGCGCCGAACACGCAAGTAGCGCAGCCGCCCGTGCCAGCGGACGGGCCACCGTATGTGGAAGCTAAGGATTTGGCAGAGTGCATTGGTCTGGCGCTCGGTTCGCCCACGCGCTTTGGCGGCATGGCTTCGCCGCTCAAACATTTTTTGGAGCAGACCACGCCGCTGTGGATCAATGGCGCGCTGGCCGGTAAGCCGGCGTGCGTGTTTACCTCCACCGGCAGCTTGCATGGCGGGCAAGAAACGACATTGATCAGCATGATGCTGCCGCTGCTGCACCACGGCATGGTGATGGTGGGCTTGCCTTACTCGGAATCGGAACTCGCCAGCACCACCACCGGCGGCACGCCCTACGGTGCCTCGCACTGGGCCGGCAGCACCGGCGACAAGGCCCTGAGTCCGGCCGAGAAAACGCTGGCGCAAGCCCTCGGCAAGCGCGTCGCCGAATTCGCGCTGAAGCTCAAGGCGTGAGCATGCGTGCGGCCGAGTTGTTGCGTTTCGATCGCTGGCTGTTGGCTAGTTTGCTGCTGCAAATGCCACTCCTCGTGGTGTGGTTTGGTCAACAAC
>JBOFGW010000081.1:0-3122 GCA_051649325.1 Burkholderiaceae bacterium
AACAAAGCAGCGCACATGCAGTCAGCCCTGCACATACCGCTGCGCGTTGCCGTGCAAAGCGCGCGCCGCTCATTTCTTGAATGTGCCTAGATACGTGGCGATCTGCTGGGCCTCCGGTGCCTTGACAGCGGCGGCGAGCTTAGCCCCGCCCATGCCTTTGCTGATCGCATCCAAAATGACTTCTGGCTTATTCGCACCGTTGAGCACCCGGTTCAAGTTCAGTGCTGGATCGACACCGTGGCAATCTTTGCAGTTGGCCAGATACAGCATGCTGCCGGTCGATACAGTAGGCGTAGCGGTGGGCGTTGCAGTGGGTGTAGCAGTCGGTCGCGGGCTTGCGGTCGGTGTTGCTGTAGGCGTGGCAGTGGGCGTCGCCGTGGGTGTAGCAGTCGGCCGCGGGCTAGGGCTCATCGTCGCCGGTGGCATGGTCATCGTAGGCGCTGGCGTGGGCGAGGCGCTTGGCGACGGCGCGGGGCTTGGCGTTGGGCTCGCACCTTGCACCGGCGCGGGAGCAACACCGCCCACATCTTCGCCGCCGCCGCAACCGGCGAGCATCAGCATTGAACATACCGTGAGCGCGCTGACCCAGCCCCTGCGGTTTGTGAATCCCTGTGTTTTCATGGTGGTGTTATGCCAATCTAAGTTTCTATTGATCCTGAGCAGCAATGCGCCCAAGCGTTGCAACGTGCCTCACAACGCATGGGCTTTGGGGTCGCCGTGCTAGTTGGTGTAGAGCTGGCTGGCCGGCAAGTACTGGAACGGGAACTGGTTGCTGCTCCAGCCCAGTGTGTAGTTGTAGTAAGGCAGGTCATCGGCCACCAACTCAAAGCTGAAGTCATACTGCTTGCCTGCCTCCAGCACCATCTTGCCGCTGCGGGTGTTCTCCCCACCCAGCTCGGGGCCAAACACTTGCTTACCATTAATAAACAAGCGGTAGATCGCAAAACTATTCACACCAGCCGAGCCAAAGCTGTGCTCACCGCCAAAGCGGGCCTGCATCTTGCCGCTCCAGCGCGCGGCATAGCTGTTCGACTTCACATCAGCGGCGTACAGCGCGACGCGGCTGACGTTTTTGGAGGTGACCGGGGTGCCGGTAAAGCTCTTGCCCGCAAATACTTCCAGCTTTACGCCATTACCGTTACCCAGCGGCGGAAGGCTCTCGATGCAGCCGGCCCAGGCCTTTTCAAACAGATCACGCGTGCCACGCACCAGTGCTGTATCGGCGGCGGCGTTTTGTGGATCAAAGCGCGTCAGATTCGGAAGCAGCTTTTCTTCCACGCCGGGCAGCCATTCCGAGGTTTCATTCTGGATGACTTTTTTAACCAGGCTCTTATCATCCTTCTTGCATTGCTTGGCCAGCGTGTCGCGCATGAGAAACAACTGCATGCGCTCTACGTTGGCATCAAAGGTGTGATGGAGTTGCCGGTGCTCTTCATTCACGAACTTGCACTTCGTCGCGTCGTCGCACACTGCGTCGTTGCCGAGCGAAGCAAATCCCAAGTGATACAGATCATTGGTGCCAACGACGGGTGTAGTGGCGGGTTTGTCAGCCGCGGTTTTCTGCGGTCTGAACGACGCTTCTACCTCCATCTTCATACGCGTGAAGCTTTCTGCCACCGCGTAGGGTGCAGTTGTGCCGTTACCGCCCCGGCTTGGCGAGCGGCTACCGCCCAAACCTGAGGGGTAGTACTCCTGGCGGTTACTGCCTGAGGTAGGCAAGTGCGCATTGAAGGTTTGCCCACAAACCCACCAGGGCACATCCATCTTGCGGTACATCTGGCCCAGAGGAACGTCTGGATTGTGCTTTGAACGCGACTCCGGCGAGTTCACCAGCTCGAGCTTGTTGTCGTCGATGCCGGTTTTAACCACATCACCGACCTCAAAGAAGAAGTTGGCTAGATCGAGGCTGGGCTTGCTGGGGTTTTCGCGGTGCATGTAGCGGTGTTTGTAGTAGTTCTCACCGGTCATGTAGGTGTCGCTCATGGTGCGATCGCCCATGGCTTCACGGCGAAACAGGTGCTGGCCAAGCAGCAGCGCCATGTATTTGCGCACGGCAACTTTGCGCGGGAAGTTCTCCGGTAAATCCGGGTTGTTGTAGTGCTCAAAGACCTCGGTGGCCGCACTGATCATCTCGTACAGATTCTCTTCGGTGGGGTTGGTCAGGTACTCGTCTTGCAGCTTGAACCAGGCGGTTTGCTGCGCGGCGGTCTTGGCAAAGTTGGGAAACTCCGGCAGCCAGTCGTTGGTGTCACCGTGCTCTTTACCGTGAAAGATGTCTTCGGCCAAGCGCGCGCAGGGCACGGGATTGCGCTCGGTGCGGAGGTTGAAATTCAGAATTTCATCGCGCGCTTTGGCGGCTTTTTCGGGCGTGTCGATGCGGCCACTGAACAAGGTGGGCATTTTCACCGCGTAGACCTGTTTGGTGGCGTTGTAGTCGCGCTGGGGTGCGGTGGCGCCTTCAATGGGTTTGCCGCCGGGTTGGAAGGGGCGGTCTTCCATTGGATCGAGCAGCTTGCCGTTGAGTTTGTAGATGTCCCGCTGCAGCTTGATAAAGGCCAGCACGGCTTGCGCGTCTTTATCTTCCAAGTGTGGTTTGGCGCGGCGCAGGATGTCGTTGTCGGTAAAGTTGTAGCGCGCGAGTTCAATGCCGTCTGGCGAGTGGCACTGCGCGCATGACGCACCTTTTGAGGCATCTGGATGACCGGGCTTGCGCCATACGGTGAGACCGGCCACATATTGTTGCCGCTGCTCGGCACTCAGATTGGGTGGTGCAATGGTCGGCGGAGTGACAGGCGGGGGCAGCACTGGATCGCCCACCGGGCCGCCGGGCACGGGGGACGCAGAAGGCGCGGGGCTGGTGGTACCCGCAGGCGTAGGACTGGCCGTACTGCCTGGTGTCGGGCTTGCCGCCGGGGTCGGCGTTACACCGGCCACAGGCGCAGGGGGTTGTCCTGCATCGGTGGGTTCAGATGAACCACCGCAACCACTGAGTGCAACGAGTAAAACAACGACCAATGAACTAGCGGCAAATCCGGCGTTGCGTGTGCGCATGGCGGCATCCTCTCCAAAATCAATGGATGCATTCTTCTGGTTTTCACCATTGCAAGCTTGAACGAATTTGC